>DATLFZ010000199.1:0-4504 GCA_035540795.1 Beijerinckiaceae bacterium
CCGCTGCCCGCTCGCCATCGACCCGTGCCGGGCCGGCCCGGCACGGGTCGATGGCGAGCGGGCAGCGGGGGGCGAAGGTGCAGCCGGGCGGCAGGTTGGCGAGGTCGGGGGGCGAGCCCGGGATCGCCTCGAGCCGGGCGCCCTTGGCGAGGGCGCCGTGGGCGCGGCTCTTGAGGAGCCCGATCGTGTAGGGATGGCGCGGCTGGCGAATGAGGTCGCGGGCCGAGCCCTCCTCGACGATGCGCCCGGCGTACATGACGAGGATGCGGTCGGCGACCTCGACCGCGGCGCCGATGTCGTGGGTCACGAAGATGATGGAGAGGCCGAGATCCCGCTGGAGCTCGCGCAGGAGCAGGAGGATCTGGATCTGCACGGTGGCGTCGAGGGCCGTCGTCGGCTCGTCGGCCAACAGCAGCTTCGGACGGCAGGCCAGCGCGAGCGCGATCATCGCCCGCTGGCGCATGCCGCCCGACATCTCGTGCGGATAGGCGTCGAGGCGGCGCTCCGGGCTCGGGATGCGCACGCGCTCGAACAGTTCGAGGGCCCTGGCCCGGGCCTCGGCGCGGGAGACGCTCTCGTGCCGGCGGATCGATTCCACGATCTGCTGGCCGAGCGTGTAGACCGGGTCGAGGGCGAGGAGCGGCTCCTGGAAGATCATCGAGGCGACGCCGCCGCGGAACTGGGACAGGTCCCGGCGGCCCAGCGCCAGCACGTCGCGGCCGTCGACCACGATCGAGCCGGCGACCCGGGTGCCGCGGCCCTCGTTCAGGCGCAGGACGGAGCGCAGGGTCACGCTCTTGCCGGAACCGGACTCCCCGATCAGGGCCACCACCTCGCCGCGGCCGATCTCGAGGTCGACCCCGTCGACGGCCCGCACCTTGCCGTAGCCGAACGAGACCCGCAGGTCGCGGATCGAAACCAGGGGCGTCGGCCCCGCGCCGGGACCGGCGGCTTCGGGCTGGCTCCGCGGCGCGCTCATTCCTCGGCTCCGATGCCGGCGAGGACCGCGTCGCGGCGGGCGGCGACGTCCCGGTTCACCTTCGCGAAAAGCGAGCCGCCATGGGCGTCCATGGCGACGAGGAGCGGGCCGAAGCCGCGGATGCGGAAGCGCCACAGGCTCTCGGGGTTGAGGTCGTCGAGGTCGACGTCCTCCACCGCCTCGATCCAGGTGGTCTCGAGCGCCGCCGCCCCGCCGACGATCGCGAGATACGCCCCGCCGAGGTCCGAAAAGGCTTCGAGCGTCTGCGGGCCCATGCCGCCCTTGCCGATGATGAGGCGCACCCCCTCGCGCTCCATCAGCGGGCGGGTGAAGCGCTCCATCCGCATCGAGGTGGTGGTGCCGATGCAGAGCGGCTCGTAGCCGACCGGGTTTTCCGGGCTCGGCTCCACCTTGCGCACGTTCGGCGCGGTGTGGATGACCGCGTGGCCCCGCAAGTCGAGGCGGGTCGTGCGGCCGTGGTCGAACATGTGGATGAGGGTGGCGTCGCGGATGCCGTAGAGCGTGCGCTCGAGGGTGACGGTGTCGCCGACGCGCAGGCCGCGGACCTGCGCTGGCGTGATCGGCATGTCGAGGACGTGGTGGGCCATCGCCCGCTCCTCATGCAAAGGCGATGCCGCCGGGCGTGATCGTCGCCCGGGCGCGCCGCGCCGAGTGGCACTGGATGTTCACGGCGACCGGATTCATGGTGATGTGGGTCGCGGCCACCTCCACATGGACCGCGAAGGCGGTCGAGCGCCCGCCGAGCCCCTGCGGCCCGATGCCGAGTTCGTTCACCGCCTGCGACAGCTCGGCCTCGATGCGGGCGCCCTCCGGATCCGAGCAGACCGTGCGCAGCGGCCGGGTCGCGGCGATCTTGGCGAGGTGCATGCACAGGTCCGACGTGCCGCCGATCCCGACGCCGACGATGGTCGGCGGGCACACCCGGCCGCCGAGCTCGATGACCTTGTCGATCACGAAGCGCTTGACCGCCTTCACCCCGTCGGCGGGGATCAGCATCTGCAGGAACGAGCCGTTCTCCGAGCCGGAGCCCTTCGGGATCATCTCGATCTCGACGGTCTCCTCCCGGGCGTCGAAATCCACGTGGACGATCGGGATTCGCGGCCCGCACGAGGTCTGCTCGTTCTTGCGGGTGATCGGGTGGACGACGGAGGAGCGCAGCGGGTGCTCGCGGGTGGCGCGCTCGCAGCCCCGCCGGATCGCCTCCTTCAGCGCCACCCCGTCGAAGGTCACGTTTCGGCCGATGGTGACGTTGTAGATCGGGATGCCCGTGTCCTGGCAGAGCAGGTTCCGCGTGCGCTCGGCGACGGCGATGTTCTCGACCATGGTGGCGAGGATGGTGCGCCCGGTCGGGTCCGTCTCCGTCGCGGTCAGCGCCCGAAACCCCTCCTTCACGTCGGGCGGCAGGAGCTTCAGGGCGCGCACGTAGAGGTCCTTGCAGACCTCCTCGAACTCGCGGATGTCGATCTCCATGGCGGGCTCCTAGAGCACGAGGGCGAGGCCGGAGGCGGCGAGCAGGCCGGCCAGAACCTGCCGGAAGCGGCGCTCGTCGAGGCGGCCGTAGATGCGAAAGCCGAGGAAGGCGCCGAGCGCAAGCGGCGGCAGGGCCAGGACGAGGAGGATCAGCCCCGCCCGGTCGAGGGCGACGAAGCCGATGAGGGCGAGCGTGGTGAGGTGCGCGGCGAGGATGTAGGGCTGGTAGACGCCCCGCGCCGTGTGCTTCGGCCAGCCGCGCAGCTGCGTCCAGATCGAGGGCAGCACGCCGGAATAGCCGCCGAGCCCGCCCAAGAGGCCTCCGACGAAGCCGACCGCCGCGTCGGCGGGGCGGCCGCCGCCCTTCACCTCCGGCAGGCGCGGCGTGAGCAGGGCGAAGAGACCGTAGAGCAGGAGGAAGGCGCCCAGCGCGGTCCTGATCGCGTCCGCGCGGGCGAAGGTGAGGAGATAGACGCCGAGCGGGATGCCGATCATCCCGCCGAGGAGGAACGGCGCGAGGCGGCGCGGCTCGATGTAGAGACGCATCGGCCAGACGAGGCCGACATGCAGGATCGAGCCGCAGGCGACCACCAGCGCCGTGGTGTGGAGCGGGTCGAGGGCGTGCAGCCAGACCGACGAGGCGGTGAGCGCGAAGGCGAAGCCGGCGCCGCCGGCGGCGAGCGCGCCGAGGAAGGCGCCGAGCCAGACGAGGGCGATGGTGTGGGGGGTGAGGGCGGCGGCCATCAGAACACGTTGAGGAGGAACACGAGGCCGACGGCGAAGGACGCCGCCACGCAGCCGCCGACCACGGTCGCGGTGCGCTCGCGCCACGGCAGGAACTCGATCGCGAGCACGCGCAGGCCGAGCGCCATGTGCAGGGCGAGCGCGAGGACGAGGCCCCATTCGGCGGTCTTGACCCAGTTGTTCTGCGTCAGCCCGAGGAAGCTGTCGAGGGCGTCGGCGCCGCGCAAGGCCGTCCCGAGGGCGAGGAAGTGCAGCGGCAGGAAGAGCGCGACGGCGAGGCCCGAGAGCCGGTGCAGGAGCGCGGCGGCGTAGCCCGGATGGCGGCGCGACGCGGGGATCATGCGTAGACCGCCCAGGCGGCGCGCAGGCCGAGGACGAGCAGCACCAAGCCGGTCGTCACCATCGCGATCTCGAGGGAGCGGCCGCGCCAGCGGGTCCATTCGCGGACGATGTTGCGCAGGCCGATCGGCGCGTGCACCGCCGCCGCGACGACGAAGAGTCCGTAGAAGGCGAGCCAGGCCTCGCTGCCGCGGGTGCGGCCGAGGATCTCGCCGGCGGTGAGCCCGCCGCGGACCGCGTAGACGATGGTGGCGAGGTGGATTGCGACCGCGACCGCGAGCACCGCGGCGCTCAGGCGCTGCGCCAGGAAGAGCGCCGGGCTCATCCGCCCCTCCGGAACAGGCGCGCCACCGTCGCCCGCTTGAGGCCGGCGATGGAATAGGTCGGCGAGAGCGCCTTCGGGCAGAATTCCGTGCAGCTCATGTGGCTGTGGCAGGCGTGGCAGCCGGCGTCGCCGGAGACCGCCGCAAGGCGCGCCGGGTTGCCCCGGTCGCGGACGTCGTTGACCAGCGTCCAGGCCCGGTTGAGGGCGGCGGGGCCGAGATAGTCCGCGTCCCAGGCGACCATGTCGCAGGCCGAGTAGCACACGCCGCAATTGATGCACTCGACGGCGGCGTCCGCGGCCTGACGCTCGCGGGAATCCGGCGGCACGACGGCGAAGTCCGCGGGCGGGTTCTCGCCCGGCTCGAAATGGCCGTGGGCGTCGCGCCACTTGTCGAAGAAGGGCGCCATGTCGACGGCGAGGTCCTTGACGATCGGCAGGTTCTTGAGCGGCTCGAGGCGCAGGCGCCCGTCCGCGCCGACCACGGTCTCGACCCGGGTGCGGCAGGTCCAGCGCGGGCGGCCGTCGACCAGCATGGCGCAGGAGCCGCACATGCCGACGCGGCAGGCGAAGCGATAGGCGAGCGTCGGGTCCTGCTCGCGCTGAATCTCGGTGACCACGTCGAGGAC
>DATLFZ010000200.1:0-3035 GCA_035540795.1 Beijerinckiaceae bacterium
GGCGGAGGAGTCACGTCGCGCGCCGTGGCGGCGACGTCCTCCATCTCCTCTCGGATCGCGAGGCCGCGAAGCACGTCGGCGAAGCCGTCGCGGAGCGCGAAGGCCCGAGCTCGCATGCGGAGCATCCGATCTGGGTACTGCTGCCAGGGGCCGCTCTTGCCCCAGAGGCCCGCCTTCTTCGCGTCGGCGACAGAGAAGGTGCTCGTGATCGACTTCGCGTCGCCCTTGCGCTTCACGATGCAGGTGGCGACCCTCTGATCGCCGTCGCCGGTCACCGTCTCCTCAATGCTGTCGAGGAGTCCAGATGCCCGCACCAGACCAATGACGCTGTCGCCCCAGAGGCTCGGGCGCCCGTTGACCACAGCGATCGACTGAACCGCGGCCATGGGGGTCAGCCCCAGTTCCATGCCGTGCATTATTGCGACCACGCACTTCTCGGGCGTGCTCATGTCCTTCGGAGCCATGCCCGAGGCCGCGAGCACTTGGGCGATGCGCCACGCCCCTTCGAAGCTGGTCGGGACAAGAGCCTGCGGAGTCGCGCCGGCGAGAACCGGCGGGCGATCCATGGTGGGGACGAGAGCGTTCATGGGGCGGGCTTCCTTCGGGAGTTCGGGATCAGGCGACGCGGCGTTCCTGTTCGACGCGGACGCCGGGCGGGGTGGCGCCGGCATCGACCTGCCGCTGTGCGAGTTTGGTCAGGAGGGCGATCACGTCGGGATGCGACGCGACGGTTGGGAAGAAGGCGATGGGATCATCGAGGTGGGCAATCTTGACGTCCCTGACCGAGGCGGGTCGGCCGTAGCCGCCGCGGATCGGCGCGGGGCGCTCGGGTTCCGGTGCTGCCACGGGCGGAGGAGCCGGCGGCGCGGCGGCCGCAGGGTTCGCCTTGCGCGCCTCTTCCTCGATCCGGCGCCGTTCCTGTTCGGCGCGTTCCCGCGCCTCCCGCTCGCGACGAGCCTTCTCCGTCTCCCACTTCGACAGGGCGGTGCGGATCGAGGTCGCGACCGCGTCGGCCGACTTCTTCAGGGCCAGCCACCGCTCGTCGATCTTGCGGCACATCTCGAGGTGCGGCGCCTTCTCGGCCTTGTGCTTTGTCTCGGCCTCGCGAGCGAGTTCCAAGAGTCGAGCACGAAGGGATTGAGCCAGCGCTGCGGTCTCGTCGTCGGCGACGCTGGCGTAGGCCTTTGCCCCTTGGCTCGCCGCTTCGATCTGGTCCTTCAGGACGGCGGCTTCGTCGACCTCGCCAGTGTTGTGGCCCGGGCCCGGGGCCGCCGGATCGATCTTTGCCCGATCCAACATCGATCCGGCCCGCACGACCGGGTCGATGTCGGGCCAGGGCGCGCCGGCGGTGACCGCAGTGTAGACCTCGTGCGAGATCGGCCGTTTCGCGGCACGGACGAAGATGTCGAGCACCTTCGCGGCGTCGTCCTCGACCGGGTCGGCGCCGACCTTGGCGAGCCAGCCCTCGCCGTCCTGCCAGACCGCGACAGGGATCCACCCGCCGTCCGGGGCGCGAGTCCGGAAGAAGCCGTACTCGGGCTTGCCGGCGGTGAGCGGAGGCGGAGAACCCTTCAGGGCGGCGGTCCACCACGTCGGATCGTTGAGGGTGCTCATCAGTTTCCTCCGAAACCCCGGCCTTCAGGCCGGGGAGGCTTGGATGGTTTCCGCAGTCTGGTACGTAGTTCACGACGGACGACATCGGGGCGAGGCCGCAGGACGCAACGAAATAGGGCGGTGACCACAGGGCGCCGTATTGGTAAGATCCCATGATGCTCGCACGCGGCTACCGCTTCAAACTTCACCCGACCGCGGAACAGGACGCTCTGTTCCGGCACTTCGCGGGTGTGTGTCGTCTTGTGTTTAATCTCGCCCTTGAACAGCGCCGCGTTTGGTGGCGGCACTACGAGCGCAAAACCGGATGGCGACTGAATTACGTATCTCAGGCTCGGCAACTGACCGCACTTCGGGCCGAGTTCGATTGGATCAGGGCGGTCTACGTGTCCTGCCAGCAGCAGGCCCTTCGTGATCTCGACCAAGCTTATCAGAACTTCTTCGCCGGTCGGGCACGCTACCCGACCCCGCGCAAGAAGGGGGCCAACGACACATTCCGCTTCCCCGGTCGCGAGGTCGAGACTCGCCGCCTGAACGGGAAGTGGAGCGAGATCCGCCTGCCGAAGATCGGATGGGTGAAGTACCGCGATACGCGCGCGCTCAGGGGCGAGGTGAAGAACGCGACCATCTCGGGCGGGGCGGACGGCTGGCACGTCTCGTTCTCCTGTGAGATCGAGCACGAGACCCCGCAGAACTTCCTTCCCGCCGTTGGCATCGACCGCGGCGTGGCGACCACGCTCGCGCTCTCGACGGGCGAGTTGCTGTCCGTGCCTGCGAGCCTCGACCGCATCGAAGCGGCGAAGCGCCGAGCGCAGCGCGTCCTCTCCCGACGTAAGCGGGGCTCGCGTCGGTACGCCCGCCAGCGCCGCCGGGTCGCCCGCCTTCAGGCTCGCGCCGGCCGCACCCGCCGGGACTTCCACCATCGAGCCGCGCTCGACATCGCTGAGCGGTTCGGAGTTGCCGTGCTGGAAGACCTGCGCATCCAAAACATGACAGCCTCGGCCGCCGGCACCGTCGAAGCACCGGGACGCATGGTCCGACAGAAAGCCGGCCTCAACCGCTCCATCCTCAACCAAAGCTGGGGCGAATTCGAACGCATCCTCACCTACAAAATGGAGGAACGCGGCGGGAAGGTTATCAAGGTCGATCCCGCCTTCACCTCGCAGACCTGCTCGGCCTGCGGTGTCGTTGACGCCAGAAGTCGCAAGAACCAAGCGAGCTTCGAATGCGTCGAGTGCGGCCACCGCGACCACGCCGACAGCAATGCGGCCCGGAATATCCTTCGGGGGTGGAACACACCCTTGCTGCGCATGGAGGGTTTGCATCAGCGGCCCCGTGAAGTGCGAACTGGACGAAGGCTCGCGCCTTCCGAAAATCCCCGTTCTGTAGGGCGGGGAAGATGTTGATCGGCGGCTTCCTTCGGA
>DATLFZ010000201.1:0-6172 GCA_035540795.1 Beijerinckiaceae bacterium
GAACCAGACCGGCGGCGCAAAGGCCGCCGCGGCCTCCCGGTCGGCGAAGGCGACGCTCGCGAGATTGACCGCTTCGGGTTCAACGAACCGGTCGAGCAGCGTCTCCTCGGCCCCGATCGGCACCGCGATCCGGTCGTAGGCGACCCGGCCGGCGCAGACGTCGAGGAGCGCCTGGCCGTGGGCCTGCGGGACCTCGGCCCGTTCCTCGACCGGCCCGTCGGGACCGGCCGTCACGAGGACGAGGCGGCAGGCGCCGCCCTCGATCCGGATGAACGAGGCGCGCTCCGTCTGGGAGGGGAAATGGCCCTCCACGATGCGGCTCGGGCCGAATTCGCGTCGGATCAGCCGGGCGAGGGCCGGGGCGACGAGGAAGCGGCGGGTGGTGGTCATACGCCCCCCACGAGTTCGCGTTTGCGGAGCGCACCAACATGCGCCGCAGCAAAGGTTGCCCGTCGCTTATGTCAGGAATATGCCCGCCCGGCCATGTCATAGGCTAACGAGGCACGATGACGGCGAAGTCGGACGGCCCGCGCGCGCGCCGGATCGCGGCCCTGCGGGGCGCGGCGTCGGCGGCCCTCGTCCTGCTCGCGTTCGCGACCTACCAGGGCGTGCTCGACGCGGGGTGGCTCGCGCTCGCGGCCCTCGCCGTCGCCGCGGCGGCGGCCTGGCCGCCGGGCGCCGCCTCGGAGCCGTCCGACGCGCCCGAGCTCGCCGAGGCGGGTCGGGCGCGCTCCGCCGAGGCCGTCCTCGCCGTCGTTCCCGACCCGGTGATCCTGGTCGACCGAAGCGGCCTCGTCGGCGAAGCCAACGCCGCCGCCCGCGAGCTCCTGCCGGTCCTGCGCGAAGGCCAGCCCCTGTCCCTCGCCCTGCGCGACCCCGACGTGCTCGCCGCGCTGGAGGAGGTTTTGGCGGCGGGCGGCGGCGGCGCCGTCGCGTACCGGCCGCGGGTGCCGACGGAGCGCAGCTTCGAGGTCCAGATCGCCGCGCTCCGCGAGGGTCCGGCCGCGCCGGCCGAGGGGGCGCTCCTGTTCTTCCGCGACTTCACCGAGGCGCGGCGGATCGAGCGCATGCGGGTCGACTTCATCGCCAATGCGAGCCACGAGCTGCGCACCCCCCTCGCCTCGCTCCTCGGCTTCATCGAGACCCTGCAGGGCCCGGCTCGGGACGACCCTGCCGCCCGCGAGCGCTTCCTCGAGATCATGCGCGGCCAGGCGCGGCGCATGACCCGCCTCATCGACGACCTCCTCTCCCTCTCCCGGATCGAGCTGCGCGCCCACGTCCCCCCGGACGCGCCGGTCGACCTCGCCGAGATCGCCCGCCGCATGATCGAGACCCTGGCGCCGCTCGCCGCCGAGCGCGGGGTCGACGTCGCCCTCGACACGGACGGCGGCCCGCACGGCGTGCTCGGCGACCGGGACGAGCTCCTGCGGGTGGCCGAGAACCTGATCGAGAACGCGGTCAAGTACGGCGAGAGCGGGGGCCGGGTCGAGGTCGCGGTCGCCCGCCGGGAAGGCCGCGTGCCGCGGGTCGAGCTCGCGGTGCGCGATTACGGCCCGGGCATCGCGCCGGAGCACCTGCCGCGGCTGACTGAGCGCTTCTACCGGGTCGACGTGGCCGCGAGCCGTGACAAGGGCGGCACCGGCCTCGGCCTCGCCATTGTCAAGCACATCGTCGCCCGCCACCGGGGCCAGCTCACGATCGAGAGTGATCCCGGCCGCGGCGCGACCTTCCGGGTGACCCTGCCGGCCCGGGCGGAGGGTTAGCGGAAGCCGAGCTTGCGGTCGCGCCGCCGGTCCAGCACGGGCTGGTACGCGATGCGGGAATGGTGCGGGCAATACGGCATGCCGACCACCGAGCGGGCGCCGCAGAAGCGGAATTCCGGCGTGGTCGGGTCGCCCAGCGGCCAGCGGCACATGGATTCCCGCAGATCCATGATGGTGACGCGCTCGGAGAGCGGCACCACCACGTCCTCGGCCTCCACGTAGGGGGCCGGCGCCGGTTCCGGCTGGTGGGCGGGCGCGGCGACGGCGACGTTGCCGTGCGCCACCGGCCGCGGCGCCGGGCGGGGCGCGGGCGATCGGGCCGGCTTCGTGCGCGGCCGGGGCGTCTGCGGGGTGCCGCCCTTGGCGCGGCCGGACAGGCCGAGCCGGTGCACCTTGCCGATGACGGCGTTGCGGGTGATGCCCCCGAGCCGCGCGGCGATCTTGCTCGCGCTGAGGCCCTCGCCCCAGAGCCGCACGAGGAGTTCCACCCGCTCGTCGCTCCAGCCGCTGTCCGTCATCGCCGCCTCCCGAGCCGTCTCGAATCCCTCAGGGTTCGCGGACGAGACACGGCTCGGCCACGCCACTGAGGCTACCCTTTGGAATGATCGTCGGCCCGCACGAGATGTCGTGTTCCGACGCGGGCGAACCTACAAGATGCGTCGACTCGGGCGCAAGAGTCCCGCCTGCAACACCTCCGTTTTCCCCAGGGATTGGGACCCCCGCTCCGGCCACGCTCGCGAATTGACAGAAGGGCCCTTCGCAATAGAATCCCCGGAGTGCCGCCCCGCGAGGCGGCGCTTTCGTTTTCGGGCTCCCGCCGAGCCCACCAGACGGGGATGACCACCGTGAACGCGCCGTTGCTTCCCACCTATGCGCGCGCAGACCTCTCCTTCGAGCGGGGCGAGGGGCCCTGGCTCGAGACGCGCGACGGGGAGCGATTTCTCGATTTCGGGTCCGGCGTCGCCGTCAACGCTCTCGGCCACGCCCACCCGCATCTCGTCGAGGCCCTGACCGAACAGGCGCGGAAAGTCTGGCACGTCTCCAACATCTTCCGCATCCCGGAGGGCGAGCGCCTGGCGCAGCGCCTCGTCGAGCACACCTTCGCGGATCTCGTCTTCTTCACGAATTCCGGGGCGGAGGCGCTCGAGGCGTCGATCAAGACGGCGCGCAAGTACCACTCCGCGAACGGCCAGCCGGAGCGGTTCCGGATCGTCACCTTCGAGGGCGCCTTCCACGGCCGCACGCTCGCGACCATCGCCGCCGGCGGCCAGAAGAAGTACCTCGACGGGTTCGGACCCAAGGTCGAAGGCTTCGACCAGGTCCCGTTCGGCGACCGCGACGCCCTCCTGGCGGCGATCGGCCCCGAGACGGGGGCGATCCTGATCGAGCCGATCCAGGGCGAGGGCGGCGTGCGCCCGGTGCCCCCGCAGGAGCTGCGGGCCCTGCGTCAGCTCTGCGACGAGCGCGGCCTGCTCCTGATCCTCGACGAGGTCCAGACCGGGATCGGCCGCACCGGCAAGCTGTTCGCCCACGAATGGAGCGGCGTCACGCCCGACATCATGGCGATCGCCAAGGGCATCGGCGGCGGCTTCCCCCTCGGGGCCTGCCTCGCGACCGCCGAGGCGGCAAAGGGCATGACCGTCGGCACCCACGGCTCCACCTTCGGGGGCAATCCCCTCGCCATGGCGGTCGGCAACGCGGTGCTCGACGTGGTGCTCGCGCCGGGCTTCCTGGAGCGGGTCGAGCGCATCGGCCTCCTGCTCAAGCAGCGCCTCGCCGAGCTGAAGGACTCCCATCCGGCCGTGATCGCCGAGATCCGCGGCCAGGGCCTGCTTCTCGGGCTGCGCACGCACGTGCCGAACACCGACTTTTCCGCCGCGGCCCGGGACCAGAGGCTCCTCACCATCACGGCCGGCGAGAACGTGGTCCGGCTCCTGCCGCCGCTGATCATCGAGGAGGCGGAGGTCGCGGAGGCGCTCGCGCGGCTCGACCGGGCCTGCGCGGCCGTCGAAGCCGATCTGCGCGCTGCGGCGCAGCGCAGGGCGGCGCCATGAACGGGCGCCACTTCCTCGACCTGACCGACTTCTCCGGCGCCGAGATCCGCGGCCTCGTCGACCGCAGCGCCGCCCTCAAGGCGGGGCGGCGCAAGGGCCTGCCCCGGGGCGAGGGGCCCCTCGCGGGAAAGGTCCTGGCGATGGTCTTCGACAAGCCCTCGACGCGGACCCGGGTATCGTTCGAGCTCGCCATGCGCGAGCTCGGCGGCGAGACGATCATGCTGACCGGGGCCGAGATGCAGCTCGGCCGCGGCGAGACCATCGCCGACACGGCCCGGGTCCTGTCGCGCTACGTCGACGCGATCATGATCCGCATCCTCGACCACGACATGCTGCTGGAGCTCGCCCGGCACGCCACCGTCCCGGTGATCAACGGCCTCACCAAGCTGTCCCATCCCTGCCAGATCGTCGCCGACGTGCTCACCTTCGAGGAGCACCGCGGGCCGATCCGCGGCCGCACCGTCGCCTGGACCGGCGACGCCAACAACGTCCTCGCCTCCTGGGTCCACGCCGCCGCGCGGCTCGAGTTCCACCTGCGCATCGCGACCCCGCCCGAGCTCGCCCCCCGCCCGGAGGTGCTCGCCTGGGCGAAGGCGCAAGGGGCTGGCATCCTGCACACGAGCGACCCATATGAAGCCGTCGAGGGCGCCGACGCGGTCGTCACGGACTGCTGGGTGTCGATGGGCGACGAGGACGAGGGCCGGCGCCACAACCTCCTCAAGCCCTACCAGGTCGATTCCAAGCTGATGGCGGCGGCCGGCGACGGCGCCATCTTCATGCATTGCCTCCCCGCCCACCGCGGCGAGGAGGTCACGGACGAGGTGATGGACGGCCCCCGCTCGGTCGTGTTCGACGAAGCGGAGAACCGCCTCCACGCGCAGAAGGGCATCCTGGCCTGGTGCCTCGGCGCGGACGCCTGATCGACCCGAACCGCCCTCGAAAGGTTTTCGCGAACGCGCCGCACGGCGCGCGGGGGAGTTCCACATGACCGCCATGCACCGGGACGACGTCCTCCTGCCGTTCGCCGTCGAGGCCCTCGACGTGCGCGGGCGCGTGGTGCGCCTCGGCCAGGCCGTCGACGCCCTCGTCTCCCGGCACGGCTATCCGGACCCGGTCGCCCGCGTGGTCGGCGAGGCGGCGGCGCTCACCGCGCTGCTCGGCTCCTCGCTCAAGTTCGAGGGCCGCTTCCAGCTCCAGACCAAATCCGACGGCCCGATCGAGATGCTGGTGGTCGATTTCGACACCCCCGACCGGCTGCGCGCCTTCGCCCGCTTCGACCCGGAGCGGATCGAGGCGGCGAGCGCCGCCGGCGCCGCCCGCACCGGCGACCTCCTCGGCCGCGGCCATCTCGCCATGACCATCGACCGGGGCGCCGATGCCAACCGCTACCAGGGCGTGGTCGCCCTCGAGGGCCAGGGCCTCGAAGAGGCGGCGCACCAGTACTTTCGCCAGTCCGAGCAGATCCCGACCCGGGTCCGCCTCGCCGTCGCCGAGCAGTTTTCCGGCGGCGCCCACGGCTACCGGGCGGGGGGCCTCCTCGTGCAGTTCCTGCCGACCTCCCCCGACCGCATGCGCCAGGCCGACCTCGACCCGGGCGACGCGCCGGAAGGGCACGTCCCGGCGGGTCCGGCCGAGGACGACGCCTGGATCGAGGCCAAGGCCCTCGTCGAGACCGTCGAGGACCACGAGTTGATCGACCCGGACCTGTCGAGCGAGCGCCTGCTCTACCGCCTGTTCCACGAGCGCGGCGTGCGCGTCTTCGAGGGGCTCGGCCTGCGCGAGGCCTGCCGCTGCTCGCACGAGCGGATCATGACCATGATCCGCCGCTTCAGCCCGCAGGACCGCCGCGACATGGTCGGCGAGAACGGCCGCATCGGCGTCACCTGCGAGTTCTGCTCCCGCGCCTACGACCTCGACCCCGCCGCCGTCGAGGCCGAGATCGCCCGGGCCGACGGCCCGTAGACGCGGGCACCCCGCCGGCGCAAACCTCTCCCGGCCCTCACCCCGACCCTCTCCCCGCGAGCGGGGAGAGTGAAACGCGCCCAACCTCTCCCGGAGGGAGAGGTCGAGTCGGCGCGGCAGCGCCGACCGGGTGAGGGGAGAAACCTTGCCAGAGAAGGCGCGACCGTCCTGTCCTTCCGTCACCGTCCGCCCCTCATCCGGCGCTTCGCGCCACCTTCTCCCGCCGGGAGAAGGATCGCGCCTGACCGGAGGCCGCCGCAGCTCTTGACATCATAGGAGCAAAATGCTAGGACAACAGCGTTCCCGCCCACGAGGGGGCGTGTGCGCAGCGTGGCTCGCGCGGGCGGGAAGCGGCGGCCCTCTTTGCGCGGCGTCACGCACCGCGAAAGGGGG
>DATLFZ010000202.1:0-2321 GCA_035540795.1 Beijerinckiaceae bacterium
CCTCGCGGTCCTCGACGTCGATGCTGCCGAGCTTGTCCTTGATCTTGTCGAGATCCAGCCGGTCGGTCGGGATCGCCTGGGCCTGGACGGCAGGAGCCGGCGAGCCGGCCTGGCCGGCCTGCTGCGCCATGGCGGGAGCCCCCAGCATCAGGCCGAGCGCGAGTGCGGAAACGGAGACGAGACTGGTTCGCATGAAAATCTCTCCACAATTGGCAAGTTCAGATTGGCATCCTCACCGTCGATCTGCCCATCGGGGTCCGGCCGGCGAAGCGTGGACGATTAACGCCCGATGAACGGGTGGGTTTCGTGAAATGGCGAGCTGAAGATGCTGCTTCGATGGCATCTTTCCACTGTAGGCGCCGTGAGAGAGCGCCCGGACCACGGAAAGTATTTTGTGATACTGGATAAACCTACGATCGGGCGCGTCAGAACTGCACCCGGAACCAGCTCCAGAACCACTCGCGCAGGCGGTCGCCGCGGGGGCGGTTGCGCCACTCCTCCAGGGTGACCGGCCGGGACTTCGCCCGGTCCGCCTCGAACAGGGCGATCTGCTCGCGGGCGAAGGCGGCGTCGTAGACGTTGATGTTGGACTCGTCGTTGTGGCGGAAGGAGCGCTCGTCGTAATTGGCCGAGCCGGTGCTCACGAAGGCCTCGTCCACCACGAGGAGCTTCAGGTGATACATGGTCGGCTGGTACTCCCAGATGCGGATGCCCGCCTCGAGGAGCTCGCCCCAGAAATGGCGCGAGGCCTTCTGGACGACCCGGTAGTCGGAATGCGGCCCCGGCACGATGACGTCGACCTCGACGCCCCGCGCGCGGGCGGCGATCATCTGGGCGATCGACAGGTCGTCGGGCACGAAGTAGGGCGTGCCGATGCGGATGTGCCGCTCCGCCGAGGAGAGGGCGAGCAGCTTCATGAGGTGGATGTCGAGGCCGCCGGTGCGGTGCGAGGAGCGGAAGGCCTGGATCGCGACCTCGCCCGCCGCCGGCAGGGGCGGAAAGAAGCCGTCGCCGCGCAAGACCTCCCCGGTGGCCTCGATCCAGTTCTCGACGAAGGCGGCCTGCATCTGCGCCACCGCCGGCCCCTCGATGCGATAATGGTTCTCGCGCCATTCGTCCGGGTTGCGGGCGTCGCCGAGCCACTTGTCGTCGATGCCGACACCGCCCGTGAAGCCGATCCGCCCGTCGACGATGAGGAGCTTGCGGTGGGTGCGGTTGTTCATCCGGTCGAGGGTGTACCAGCGCGGCTTGCGGAAGCGCACGAACATGACGCCCGCCCGGCGCATCTCCTCGATCAGGTCCTGGTCCATGGGGATCGAGCCGACCCAGTCGACCAGGACCCTCACCTCGACGCCCGCCCGGGCGCGCTCGATCAGGGCCTGCGCGAAGCGGCGGGCGATCTCGCCCTCCCAGTAGACGTAGGTCTCGAAATTGACCGTGCGCTCGGCCGCGGCGATGGCGCCGAGCATGGCCGGGAAGATGCGGTCGCCGTTGACGAGGGTGTCGATCCGGTGCGCCGGCGCGATCGGCGCCTCGAACAGCCCGTCGAGCGTGCGCAGGAACTGCGGGTCGGAGGTGCCGTAGGCGTAGGGCAGCCGCATCTCGACCCGGCGCGGGTCGGGCATCAGGTTGGCGAAGACGAGGATCGCGAGCGCGGTGAGGACCACCGCGCCGCCGACCCACAGGACGCGGCGGAGCTTTCGTTTCACGCTGTCACCCGGGAACGGACCCGGGCGTCAACGCGGCCGTGGGGCCGAAGTGCCCTCAGGCGTCCATCCGCGCGAGCGCCTGGGCGAGATCGGCGACGAGGTCGTCCGGGTGCTCGATGCCGATCGAGACGCGGATGGTCGCGTCGCTCACCCCGAGTCTGTCGCGCACCTCCTTCGGGACGCCGGAATGGGTGGTGGAGGCCGGGTGCGAGGCGAGCGACTCGGTGCCGCCGAGACTGACCGCGAGCTTGAAGATGCGCAGTGCGTTGAGCACGCGGAAGGCCTCCGCCTCGCCCCCCTTGATGTCGAAGGAGAACGTCGTCCCGCCCGCGGTGCATTGGCGCGAGAACACTTTTCGCACCGGGCTGCCGTGCGGCAGGAGGCTCGGGTGGTGGACCTTGGCCACGCGCCGGTCGAGGCCGAGAAAGCGCACCACGACCTCCGCGTTGCGCATGGCGGCGCCATCGGCACCCAGCTCGACCCGCATTCGGCCTGGATGATCGGGCGCTCCCTCGAGACGCTCAGCCTGCGCATGGGCGCCGCCATGCGCAACGCCGAGGTCGTGGTGCGCTTTCTCGGCCTCGACCGGCGCGTGGCCAAGGTCCACCACCC
>DATLFZ010000203.1:0-3079 GCA_035540795.1 Beijerinckiaceae bacterium
CCAGTTGCGGGGGCGGGTGGGCCGCGGCCGGGCGCGGGGCATCGCCTATCTCCTCACCGATCCGGCCGCCAAGGTCGCCGCGGCGACCCGCAAGCGCCTCGAGACGCTCGTCGCCCTCGACCGGCTCGGGGCCGGCTTCGCCCTGAGCGCCCGCGACCTCGACCTGCGCGGCGCCGGCGACCTTTTCGGCGAGGACCAGGCCGGGCACGCAAAGCTCGTCGGGCTCGACCTCTATCGCCATCTCCTCTCGCGGGCCGTGCGGGTCGCCCGCGGCGAGGCGGTGCCGGAGGAGTGGACGCCGCAGGTCAACGCCGGCGAAGGCGCCATCCCCGCGGCCTACGTCCCCGAGCCGGAGCTGCGCCTCAACCTCTACGCCCGTCTCGCCCGCCTCGCCGGCGACGAGGTGGAAGCGCTGCGCGACGAGCTCGAGGACCGGTTCGGGCCGCTGCCCGAGGAGGCCGCGCGCCTCCTCGCCCTCGCCGACCTTCGCCGGCGCTGCCGCGAGCTTTCCATCGCCCGCCTCGATTCAGGCCCCCGCGGGGTCGCCGTCACTTTTCGCGACGGCCCGCCCGCCGGCATCGAGCCGCCCGCCTCGGACGCTCTCGCCTGGAAGGGGGAGCGCCTCGTCCTCGCCCGCGAGGACGACGACCTCCTCGCCGGGGCGGCAGCGATGCTCGACCTCCTCGAAGGCTGACTACAGGCCCAGCGACAGCTGCGCAGCGCCCTCCGCCGTCGGCTCGAACCGAGACAGCGCGACGCCGAGGAGCCGCACGCCCTTCTCGACGGGGAACACGGAGGCCAGAAGGTCGTGCCCGATCCGCTCGAGGGCGGCCCGGTCCGCGACCGCACCCCCCGGCGAGTGGCTGCGGGTGATCAGGCGGAAATCGGCGAACTTCACCTTCAGGGTGACGGTGCGGCCGCGCCCGCCGGTGCGCTCGCACCAGCCCCAGACCCGGTCGAGGAGGGGCGCGAGTTCCGCCTTCATCTCCTCGAAGGTGGAGAGGTCGCGGAAGAAGGTGTTCTCGCAGCCGACCGACTTGCGTTCCCGGTGCGGCTGCACCGGCCGATGGTCGAGTCCGCGGGACAGCGCGTGGTAGTAGGCCCCGGCCTTGCCGAAATGCTCCTGCAGGAAGGGAACGCTCCGGGCGGCGAGGTCGGCCCCGGTGAGGATGCCGAGTCGGCGCATGCGCGCCTCCGTCGCCGGGCCGATGCCGTGGAAGCGTCCGATCGGCAGCGCCGCGACGAAGGCGGGCCCGGCCCCCGGCGTGATCACGAACAAGCCGTCCGGTTTGTTCTGGTCGGAGGCGAGCTTCGCCAGAAACTTGTTGTAGGACACGCCGGCGGACGCGGTGAGGCCGGTCTCCGCCCGGATGCGGGCCCGGATCTCCTGCGCGATCCGCGTCGCCGAGGCGATGTCCGGCCGGTTCTGCGTCACGTCGAGATAGGCCTCGTCGAGGGAGAGCGGCTCGATCAGGTCGGTGTAGTCGGAAAAGATCGCCCGGATCTGCGCCGAGACCGCCTTGTAGACCTCGAACCGGGGTTTCACGAAGATCAGGTCCGGGCAGCGCCGCCTTGCCGTCACCGAGGCCATGGCCGAGCGCACGCCGAACCGGCGCGCCTCGTAGCTCGCCGCCGCCACCACGCCGCGCTCGCTCGCCCCGCCGACCGCCACCGGCTTGCCGCGCAGCTCCGGCCGGTCACGCTGCTCCACGGACGCGAAGAACGCGTCCATGTCGACATGGATCACCTTGCGGGGCGCGTCGTCCGCTTCGGCGGGCCGTTCGGGCATGGCGGGCCCTGCTTACACCGAGTCCCGCCCGCCCGCATCGCCGCGCCGGCACCCGTCAACGGACGAAGTCGCTCGTCCGAAAGCCCTGGACGTGGAGGAGGGCGGTGAGGTCGCCGAAATCGATGCGGGCGTGGGCGGCGGCGGCGACGGCGGGCTTCGCCCGGAAGGCGACCCCGAGGCCGGCCTCCCCCAGCATGGCGAGGTCGTTCGCCCCGTCCCCGACCGCCATCGTCTCGGCCGGGGCGAGGCGCAGGCGCCCGCGCAGCTCGACGAGGGCGGCGCGCTTCGCCTCGCGCCCGAGGATCGGCTCCTCGACCCGGCCGGCGAGGCGGCCGTCCTCGATCACGAGCCGGTTCGACCGGTGCTCGTGGAAGCCGAGCGCCGCGGCGATCGGGCCGGTGAAGAGGGTGAAGCCGCCCGAGACGAGACAGGTGTGGGCGCCGGCCGCCCGCAAGGTGGCGATCAGGATGCGGCCCCCCGCCATGAGCCGGATGCGGTCGCGGACGATCTCGTCGACGACCCCGTCCGGCAGCCCCTTGAGGAGGGCGACCCGCTCCCGCAGGGCCGGCTCGAAGGCGATCTCGCCGCGCATGGCGCGCTCGGTGATCCGCGCCACCTCCGCCTTGAGCCCGACGTAGTCGGCGAGCTCGTCGATGCATTCCTGCTCGATCATGGTGGAATCCATGTCGGCGAGGAAAAGGCGCTTGCGCCGGTTCGCCCGCGGCTGGACGACGAGGTCGAGGCGCGCCGCGGCGAGGTCCGCGTGAACGGCGCGGACCCGCTCCGGGTCGGGCTCGGCCTCGAGGCGAAGGTCGACGGCGTGCTCGCCGAGCCGCTCGGCCGCGCCGCCGAGCCGCTCGGCCGCTCCGCAGAGCGCGGCGGCGGCCTCGCGCACGAGGGCGTCCGGGATGGAAGCGGCGCGCGGGTCTGCTATCAGGGTGGCGACGTGGCTCAAGGCATTCGATCCCGGGCGGTCCTCATCGCAGGCCCGACCGCCTCCGGCAAGTCGGCGCTGGCGCTGGCCCTGGCGCGGGAGACCGGGGGCGCCATCGTCAACGCCGATTCCATGCAGGTCTACCGGGACCTGCGCGTCCTCACCGCCCGCCCGACGCCGGCGGAGGAGGCGAGCGTGCCCCACCGGCTCTACGGCCACGTCGACGGGGCCACGAACCATTCGGTGGCGCGCTGGCTCGCCGAGGCCGCCGCCGTGCTCGACGCCCTCGCGGCGCAGGGGGTGCTGCCGATCGTGGTCGGCGGCACCGGGCTCTATTTCAAGGCGCTGCTCGAGGG
>DATLFZ010000204.1:0-7105 GCA_035540795.1 Beijerinckiaceae bacterium
GCGCAGGGCGCGCGAAGCGGTCTGGTTCTCGCGCCGCGAGGTCGCCGCAACGGAGCACGCGCTGCCGCGCCATCTCCTGCGCCGCCGCCTTCCGCCCGACCGGCGCATCCCGTGGGTCGACGGCTTCGACCTCCTCCGGTCCCGCCCGAGTCTCGTGCCCGAGGAACTCGTTCAGACGGACTTCTCGGAGCCGGTTCCGGAAGGCCACGGCTGGTTCGCAGCGAGCAGCAACGGCCTCGGTGCCGGAAACACCGAGACCGAGGCGCTTCTGCACGCCCTGTGCGAGCTCGTCGAGCGCGACGCCTTCACCCTGTGGTGCCACGCGCCGCCGCATCGGCGCGTGGCGACCCGGTTCGATCCGGAGGTGCTGCCGGACCCCGACGTCGCCTGGTTGCGGCGGCAGTTCGAGGCGGCCCGGATCGCGCTCGAGGTCTGGGACATCACCTCCGACATCGGCATTCCGGCCTTCTATTGCGAGATCGACGATCCCGACGGGCGTGCCCCGCGGCTCGGCCGCTTCGGCGGCGTCGGCTGCCATCCTTCTGCGGCGGTGGCGCTCTGCCGCGCCTTGTGCGAGGCCGCGCAGAGCCGCCTCACCTTCATCGTCGGATCGCGGGAGGACCTCCCCCCGTCCCGCTACGCGCTCCTGCAATGGCAGGGTTCGGGCGGGCTCGGCGCCCCGTCCCCCGGCCCTGCCGGGCATCCGGCGCGCCGTGAGCCGCCCGCCTCCATCGACACGGATTCCGTCGCCGACGACCTCGCGGCCGTTCTCGCCCGCCTGGCCGCGTGCGGCGTCGACAGCGCGGTGGCCGTGACCCTGACCGACCCGGAACTCGACCTTCCGTGCGTCCGCGTGGTGGTGGAGGGGCTCGAAGGCCCCCACGACCGCCCCGGGTTCCGGCCGGGCGAGCGATTGCGAAAGCAGGTCGGGTCGTGGTGATCGTCTTCGCCGGGCCGAGCCTCACCGGGACGGGATCGGCCGGACCCGGAGTCTCCCTGCGGCCGCCGGCGCGCTGCGGCGACGTCGCCGCGGCGGTGCGGGAGCGGCCGGCAGCCATCGGACTCGTCGACGGACTGTTCGAAACGGCGCCCTCCCCCTGGCACAAGGAGCTGCTCTGGGCCCTTTCCCGGGGGATCGCCGTCTACGGCGCGGCGAGCATGGGCGCGATCCGCGCCGCCGAGCTCCTCCCCTTCGGGATGGTGGGCGTCGGGAGGGTGTTCGAGCTCTACCGGGACGGCGTCATCGAGGACGACGACGAGGTCGCGGTGCAGCACGGCCCGCCGGAACTCGGCTATGTCCATCTCTCCGAGGCGATGGTGAACGTGAGGGCGACCATGGCGGCCGCGCACCGCGCTTCGATCGTCGGCGAGGACGTCCGGGACGCGGTCGTGCATGCGGCGAAGTCGCTGTTCTACAAGGACCGCCGTTGGGACCTGATCCTCGAGCGCAGCGGCCGCGACGGCGCCTCCGCGGAGCAGCTCGGCAGGCTGCGCGCCTGGCTGCCCGGCAACGCCGTCGATCTCAAGCGCGAGGACGCCTGTGCGCTGGTCGCGCGCCTCGCGGCGGCGGGTGCGCGCCACTCGGCGCCAGCCTCGCCCGCCTTCCAGAGCACGGCCTATTGGAAGGCGCTCGAGCGCCGCCTGGCCCCTCCGTCCGCGACCGCCGCCTCTGCCCGCCGTCGGAGTCGAGCGCCCCTGGCGGCGAACCCTCAATAGGGGGGCACGAGGCGGGAGCTGCGCAGGGGCGCCGTCATGTGCAGCCGAAACCCGTCCGGCGGGAAGTCGAGCCGGATGTCGGCGTCGCATTGCTGGACCAGCACCCGCCGCAGGAGAACCGAGCCGAAGCCGGTCCGCTCCGGCGGCGCGACGGGCGGGCCGCCGCGCTCGGTCCAGCGCAGATCGAGGAGGCGCTGCCCGTCCTGCTCGTCGACCCGCCAGGCGACCTCGACCCGGCCGCCCGGAACCGAGAGCGCGCCGTGCTTGGCCGCGTTGGTGGTGAGCTCGTGGATCGCCATCCCGGTCGGCACGGCGAGGTCCGCCGACAGCTCGATGGCGGGACCCTCGATCGCCACCCGGCCGCTGCCGCCGTCGTCGTAGGGGCCGAGCTCGTTGCGCAGCATCTCGTGCAGCGAGGCGGTCTGCCAGTAATCCTCGGTGAGGAGGTTGTGGGTGTTGGCGAGGGCCACGATCCGGTCGGAGAAGGAGCGGTAGAACTCCTCGACGGATTGGGTCGAGCGGGCGGTGGCGCCGAGCAGGCCCTGGACCGTGGCGAGCGTGTTCTTCACCCGGTGGTGCAGTTCCCGGATCAGGAGGGACTGGCGCTCGGCGGTACGGCGTCGCTCCTCGAGATGGGCTTCGACTTCCCGCTGGCGGCGCCGGGCGCGAAGCGCGGCGCGGACCGCGTTGGCGAGGACCGCCGGGTGGAACGGGCGCTCGAGCACGGTGACGTTGCCGAGGAGGCCCGGCAGGTGCGGGTCGGGAGGCACGCCCCGGTGGATCAGGAGCACGAACGGGAAGTCCGACCAGGGCGGCTGCGCCTCCACCCAGTCGGCGAGGGCGCGGCGGTCCGCGGCGAGCAGCGCCTCCTCGGTCACGACGGCGCAGCCCGACGCGTCGAGGCGGCCGACGAGGGTGCCGAGGTCCGGGCAGACCTGCGGGGCCATGCCGACCTCCGACAGGATCGCCGCGGCGACGGCCGCGTCCCGGCCGTGCGGCGCGAGGATCAGGACCGGGAGCGGCTCGCCGGGATTCACGACGTCTCGCGATCCTTCAGCAGCGTCGCGGTCTGTCCCTCGTAGGTCGGAACGCCGGTCAGCACTCCCCTGAACTCCTCGAGGGGCGGCCCGACCCGCAGGCCGGCGCCGTCGATCCGGAACTCGCGGATGGTGTCCTCGTGCGGGCCGGTGCGCTTCTTCAGCACGGAGAGCGCCCGGCGCACCCGGCCGCGCGCCTCGAAGAACCGCAGCATCACAATGGAGTCGCTGAGATAGGTCAGGTCGACCGGGGCGGTCATCGACCCGATCATGCCGTGCTGGGCGAGGATCAGCACCGTCACCACGCCCTGCTGGTTCAGGTAGGTGAGGAGCTCGTGCATCTGCAGCACGAGGGCCGGCTGCTCCGACATCGCGCTCATGTACCCGGTCAGGCTGTCGATGAGGACGATGCGGGCTCCGTCCCGCTCGACGGCGCTGCGCACCCGGCCGGCGAACTCCCCCTGCGAGACGTTCGAGGGATCGATCTGTTCGATGCGCAGCCGCCCGGCCGTCACGTGCGGCTCGAGGTCGAAGCCGACGCCCGCCGCGCGCCTGAGCAGGATCCCGACGGTCTCGTCGAAGGTGACGATCAGCCCGGGCTCGCCCCGGTCGAGGGCGGCGCCGAGATAGCTGAGGGCGAGGGTCGACTTGCCGGCGCCCGAGGGGCCGATGACGAGGGTGCTCGTCCCCCGGTCGAGGCCGCCCCCGAGCACCGCGTCGAGCTCCGGAACGCCGCTCGCCGCGCTCCCGTCGGGGAACGGCCGGTGGTGGTCGGCCGCGACGAGGCGCGGGAACACCTGCAGCCCGCCCTTGCGGATGACGTAGTCGTGATAGCCGCCGCGGAAGGCCGTCCCGCGCATCTTGATGACGTTGAGGCGTCGTCGCTCGGCCCCGTAGGTCGGCGTCACCTGCTCGAGCCGGATCACCGCGTGGCTGAGGGAGTGGAGGTTCAGGTCGTCGTGCTCGGAGGTCAGGTCGTCGAGCATCAGCACCGTCGCCTCGTTGAGCAGGAAGTAGCTCTTCAGGGC
This sequence comes from Beijerinckiaceae bacterium, assembly GCA_035540795.1. Taxonomy (GTDB): domain Bacteria; phylum Pseudomonadota; class Alphaproteobacteria; order Rhizobiales; family Beijerinckiaceae; genus JAJKJG01. Next base: position 3,782 of record DATLFZ010000204.1, read on the forward strand.
GAGGACCTGGCGCCGGTAGCGCAGGGACCCCTGCGACAGGAGGCGGATCTCGGACAGGCTGTCGAACACGACCCGGGCGGGCTTGACCCGCTCGATCTCGGCGAGGGCCATCTGCACGGTCTCGCCGAGCTCGAGGTCCGAGGCGTAGACGAGGCTCTGCTGCTGCTTCGGATCGAGGCTCAGCTCCGGCGGGACGAGCTCGTAGATGTGGATGCCGTCGAGGGACCAGCCGTGGCGTTCGGCGACGGCGTTCAGCTCGCGCCGGCTCTCCGACAGGGTGATGTAGAGGCAGGGTTCCCCGCCGCGCGCGCCCTCGCGCAGGAACTGCAGGCCGAGGGTGGTCTTGCCGCTGCCCGGGCGGCCTTCGATGAGGTGGGCGCGGTTCGGCGTGTAGCCGCCCGCGAGCACGTCGTCCAATCCGGGGACGCCGCTGACGATCGGGGTCGGCTGGGGGGTGTCGCCATCGCTCATGGGGGGCTCCGGGCGGCGCCGCTCGCGCCACCATTCTTCGCGCGATGCCTCCCGGCATCTACAAGGGCCGCCGTTCCCTGTCGAGGGAAGCCGGCCCGGTCCGGCAGCCGGAAGCCGCGGGCATGGCGTCGCGCCCGGAATTGCCCGGGTCGCCCCCGGGCGTGGTAGGGTCGCCGCCTCCACGGGTCGGGAGGCGAGGTCATGTCGGCATTCAACGCTGTCCGGTTTCGCGTCAAGCCGGGTCGGGACCAGGAGTTCCTGGACGCCCATCGCACGGTCGTGGACGACTGGCCCGGCCTGCGGCACGCCAACATCGTCAAGACCGGCGAGCGCGCCTATTGCATCATCGCCGAATGGACCGACGTCGAGGCGATGGCCCGGGCGCGGCCCGCCATGATCGCCACCCTCAACTCCTTCCGCGACACGCTGGAGGATCTCGGCGGCGGCTTGGGCGTCACCGACGCGGTGTCGGGCCCGGTGGTGATGGCGCTGAAGTAGGGCGCGCCGGGAAGGCGGCTCGGTCGCACCTGTCGCGCCGGGCCCGCCTGGTGACCCCCGCCGGCCGATCGGCTCATGCGGGCCGGCTCGGCCGGACGATCGGAACGGGCGGTCGGGCGTTCAGCGCGCGCCCGTCCGAGCGCGGCTCGCGAACAGCCGAACCTCCTCGATCAGTCCCTTCAGCGGGTGTCGCCCTCGCTCCACGAAGGCGAGGCTCGAACCGGCGACCAGATCCCGCACCGTGCCGGTGACGACCACTTCCCCCGGGCCGGCGAGCGCCATCACCCGCGAGGCGATGTGCACCGCGATGCCGCCGATGTCGTCCCCCGGCCTGATCTCGATCTCGCCCGTGTGCAGACCGACCCGGACGTCGAGCCCGAGCGTCCCCACAGCCTCGACGATGGCTTCCCCGCACCGCACCCCGCGGGCGGGACCGTCGAACGTGGCGAGAAATCCATCGCCCGTCGTCTTGACCTCTCTGCCACGAAAGCGCGCCAGTTCGCGGCGAACCAGCGCATCGTGGCGTTCGAGCAGGGCGCTCCAGGCCTGGTCCCCGAGAGAAGCGGCCCGCGTGGTCGAGTCGACGATGTCGGTGAACATGACCGTCGCGAGCACCCGATCCGGCTCGACCTCGGGCCGCGACCCGGTCAGGAACTCCTCGATCTCGTCGGCGACCCGGTCGGCGTTCCCGCACCAGAGCAGATGGTCCTCGCCGGGCAGCTCGACGTATGTGGCGGCGGGAATGTGCCGCGCCAGATAACGTCCGGCCTCCACGGACACCCGCGTGTCGCCGACCCGGTGAAGGATCAACGTCGGCACGCGGATGGAGGGCACGATCGGCCGCACGTCGATCTCGCTGTTCATGCGCGTGAGATGCACCGCCGCCGAGGGGCTCGCGCCGAGGCGCTCCCAGCGGGCCCACCACGCCTTGAACTGCGGATCGGCGGCGCGGCTCGGCGCGAAGCCGTCCACCATCTCGCCCGTGCCCCACAAGGCGTCCAGGCGCGCAAGGACGCCGTCCAGCCTGTCAGGGGGGACCACCCAGGTCGCGTAATGCGCATAGGCGCCGAAAAGGACCAGCGCGCGGGTCCGCTCGGGGTAGGTTGCGGCGAACACCATCGCCATCGCCCCGCCTTCCGAGATGCCGAACAAGGCGGCACGTTCGGAGCCCGCCGCATCCATGACGGCGCGCACGTCGTCCATTCTGACCTCGAGCGAAGGCAGGTCTCCCATCCGGTCGGAGAGGCCAGTGCCGCGCTTGTCGAACCGGATCAGGCGCGAGAACCCGGCGAGGCGGTCGATGAAACCGGCGAAGACCGGGTCGTCCCAGGCGAGATCGAGGTTCGAGACGAAGCCCGGCACGAACACCAGGTCGATCGGGCCGTCGCCGACGACCTGGTAGGCGATGCGCAGGTCGCCGCTGCGGGCGTAACGGGTGTCGGGCAGCATCGGCAACTCGGTTCGGAGCCGCGGCAGCCGATCATGCCACCGACGCGGCTACCGTGCATCCCTCTTGGCCTGCGCCACGGCGGCGGCCTTGCGCTGGCGGCCCAGCTCCATGGGGCGGACCAGATTCTCGCGGCGGCGGCTGGCCGCATTGCGCATGCCCTCGTGGGCGCGACGGGTGTTGAAGCCGGGCTCCTTCTCGTCGCTCGCCTGTTTCATGGCGAGGGCGGCCCGCGCCCGCTCCACCAGGGAGGTCCGCGCGGCCATGCGGCGACGCCGCTCCGCTTCGCCGTTGAGGCGCCGCACGGCCATCGCGAGGACCGCGAGCTTCAACTTGGATCCCTCGTCCGCCCTGGATGCGGTCGCTCCCCGGGGGGCGGCCTTGCCGCGCATCTCGCGGCGGCGCTGGTCGGCCTGGGCCTTCGCCTTGTCCCGCCGGTCGCGGACGAGCTTCACGAGGCCGGACAGCTCCTCGTCCGGCAGGTCCTGCAGGGCCGGGTGGTGGGACTTCTCGACGAGCTCGCGCTCGTCGGCGCTGAGCGCACGGGCTTCCTGTTTTCGGGTGATCGCCAAGTCTCTTCTCCCCTTCGGCGGGTTCGCCTTCCGTCCGGCGACCCGCACCGGATGCGCGTCGAGAGGGACCGAACTCGCCGACGCCCGCACCGTTCCCGCGGCCGCGGCCGCGGAAGGAAGGAGGGGGTGCTTCGCGGCCAACAAGTGGCATTGCGCCGGTGGCTCCGGCGCATTAGGTTGCGGCTCCGGCTCAGGCCGGCCCGCACCCGTAGCTCAGCTGGTAGAGCGTTGCCCTCCGAAGGGCCCGGGTAGTCGAGCTGCCATCCTCAAATCTGCCATGTATCGCAACCGGTTCCGGTCTTGATTCATCGCTGTCGCACCCGCCTGAGGCTGCTG
>DATLFZ010000205.1:0-5095 GCA_035540795.1 Beijerinckiaceae bacterium
GTTCAGCCCGTCCATCGTCCTCTCCGCTCCAAGCTCGGCCGGAGGCAACGCGCGGGCGGCGGCTCCGGTTTCAGGCGGCCGCGCGGGCCAGCGCGTCGACCACCTCGTCGACCACCTGCGCCACGAGGTCCCGGTCGTCGCCCTCGCCCATCACCCGGATCACCGGCTCGGTGCCGGAGGGCCGGATGACGAGCCGGCCGCCCTGGCCGAGCCGTTGCCGCGCCTCCTCGATCGCCGTCACCACGGTGTCGTTCTGCAGCGGCTGGCCGCTGCGGTAGCGCACGTTCTTGAGGATCTGCGGCAGCGGCTCGAACTGGTGGCACACCTCCGAGACCGGCCGGCCGAGGCGCTTCACCACCGCGAGCAGCTGCAGGGCGGAGATGAGCCCGTCCCCGGTGGTGCAATAGTCCGACAGGATGATGTGACCGGACTGCTCGCCGCCGAGGTTGAAGCCGTGCTCGCGCATATGTTCGAGGACGTAGCGGTCCCCGACGGCCGTGCGCACGAGGGACAGGCCGAGGCCCTCGAGGTGCCGCTCGAGGCCGAGATTGGACATGATGGTCGCGACGACCCCCGGCCGCGACAGGCGTCCGTCCTCGTGCCAGCTGCGGGCGATGACGGCCATGAGCTGGTCGCCGTCGACCGCGCGGCCCTTCTCGTCGACGACGAGCACCCGGTCGGCGTCGCCGTCGAGGGCGATGCCGATGTCGGCGCGCAGCTCGCGAACCTTGCGCACGAGGGCGTCCGGGGCGGTCGAGCCGACCTCCCGGTTGATGTTGAAGCCGTCCGGCTCGACCCCGATCGGGAAGACCTCGGCGCCGAGCTCCCACAGGGTCTCGGGGGCGACCCGGTAGGCGGCGCCGTTGGCGCAATCGACCACGATGCGCATGCCGTCGAGGTCGAGCTGGCGCGACAGGGTGCGCTTGGCGAACTCGATGTAGCGGGCGTGGACGCCCTCGAGCCGCTTCGCCCGGCCGAGCGCCGCCGAGGCGGCGAGCCGGCCGGCGAGGTCGGAGCCGAGCAGCTGCTCGATCTCCTGCTCGACCTCGTCGGAGAGCTTGTAGCCGTCCGGGCCGAACAGCTTGATGCCGTTGTCCTCGAACAGGTTGTGGGAGGCCGAGATCATCACGCCGAGGTCGGCCCGCATGGAGCGGGTCAGCATGGCGATGGCCGGCGTCGGCATCGGGCCGAGCAGCAGCACGTCCATGCCGACGGAGGTGAATCCCGCCTGCAGGGCGGATTCGATCATGTAGCCGGACAGCCGCGTGTCCTTGCCGATCACGACCCGGTTGCGGTGGTCGCCGCGCAGGAAACGCAGGCCCGCCGCCTGCCCGACCCGCAGGGCGAGCTCCGGCGTGATGATGCCGTTCGCCCGTCCGCGGATGCCGTCCGTTCCGAAATACTTGCGCATCCTGTGATCTTCTCGCTCCGCGCCGCGCGCGCCGGCCGCCGCGCGCTCCGGCCGGGGGCCTTATACCATCCGTTCGCCGGCAACATGCCACGACGACGTTCAAAAAGTGTGATCGTTCCTTACGGCCGCAGGCGGCCGGTCAGCGGTCGAGGAAGACCCGGTTGCGGTCGTCCGTGTAGACCTCGTGCGGCCGGTCCTGCCGGCCGAAGGCGAGATACACCACGTTGCCGGTCGGTCCGGAGCTTCCGAGGACGATCTGCCGGCTGACGAAGGGGAAGACCGAGCGGATGGTGGCGTCGAGGCTGCGGCTGAAGCGGTCCGCGAAGGCCGGCGAGGCGATCACGTTCATGACCACCGCCCCGCCGGGGGCGAGGGCGGCCCGCACTGCCTGGAACCATTCGCGGGTGACGAGGTCCTGCGGGATGTCGTTGCCGCTCGAATAGGCGTCGAGCACGACCAGGTCCCAGGGCTCGCCGTTGCGGCGCAGGAAGGCGCGGGCGGGCTCGGCGACGAAGGTCTTGTTGGGGCCGAGGGCCTGGCGCAGGAAATGCTCCTCGCTGATCGCCTTCAGGCTCGGGTCGATGTCGACGAAGGTGTAGCGGTTGACCGCGTCCGCGAGCCCCATGGTGAAGCCGCCGGCGCCGATCACCAGGATGCGCTGCGGGCGGTCGGCCGGAAGCCTCTTGAGGATCTCGTCCTCGATGAAGGCGACGTAGGGGAAGCGCCTGGCGGGATCGGCCGCGAACTTCGACGACAGGCTGTTGTTGATGATCATCAGCCGGCTCGCCTCGCCGGGCACCGGCACGACCTTCACCTGGCTGTACTGGTTGTTGCCGACGATGCCGAGGCGCTCGAGCGCGCCGCCGTTGTTGAAGGCGGCGACGCACAGGACGAGGCCCGCGGCGGCGGCGACGTGCCGGCGGTGCACCGGCCAGGACACCAGCGCGACGAGGACGAGGAGCAGCGAGAGCGTGAGGATCACCGTGTTGTGCACGCCCCAGAAGGCCATCAGCACGAGGGTCGACACGATCGAGCCGAGGAAGGAGCCGAGCGTCGACAGGAACAGGACGTGGCCGGTGAAGCGGGGCAGGTCGGCCCGGGGCGCGCAGAAGCCGACGAGCGGCACGGTCTGTCCGAGGAGGTAGACCGGCAGGGCGAGGAACAGCATGGCGTAGACCGCCGTCTGCGCGAGCCGGTGCCGGATCCCGAGCCCGGCGATGGTCTCGAAGAAGGCGACCAGCGTCGGGTGCGACAGGCCGACCACCAGGATCGCCGCCGCGGCGAGGAGGTTGCGGGACAGCCGGCGCCGCACGGCGTCCTCGTCCCCGGCCTTCAGGCCGGCGCGCCCGCCCGCCTCGTAGCCGAAGGCGAGCGGCAGCAGCACCGCCGCGATGACGATGGCGATGGTGTCCGTGCCGGTGCCGACGAACGGCGTCAGCTGGCGGATGGCGAGAAGCTCCGCCGCGAGCACGACGTAGCCTTCGATGGCCACGGCGGCGAGGAGCAGGAAGGGAGGCATGGCGGTCCGGGTCACGCCGGAGTGCTAGCGAAACCCGCGGCGAAAGACGAGAGCGGCCCTTCACGCTACCCTCTCCCCGACGGGGAAAGGGAACGCGCACCTCTCCCGACGGGGAGAGGTCGAGTCGCGCCGGCAGGCGCGGCCGGGTGAGCAGGCCGCGCCTCCTCCGGCACGGTTCCTCCCCTCACCCGGCCGCGCCTGCCGGGAACGCTTGATGGCCGGGCGCATTGCTGCGCAAGTGCCGCGAGGAGTGGGGAATGACGCAGGTCCAGTACGTCGTCGAGGGCGGGCGCCGGCTCGCCGGCACCATCGAGCCGGGGGGCAACAAGAACGCCGCGCTGCCGATCATCGCCGCGGCGCTGCTCACCGACGCCCCCGTCGTGCTCGAGAACGTGCCGCGCATCCGCGACACGGAGACGCTGGTCGAGCTCGTGCGCTCGCTCGGCGTCGCCGCCGAATGGCGCGGCCGCAACGGGCTCTCGATCCACGCCGAGACGCTGCGGGCGAGCTCCCTCGACCCGCAGCTCTGCGCCAGCGTGCGGGCCTCGATCCTCCTCGCCGCGCCGCTTCTCGCCCGCTGCGGCGAGGTGTCCCTGCCGCCGCCCGGGGGCGACGTGATCGGCCGGCGCCGGGTCGACACCCACTTCCTCGCCCTCGAACAGCTCGGGGCGCGCGCGCAGGCGGGCCCCGAGGGTTACGCCTTCTCGGCGAAGCGGCTCACGGGGGCCGACGTGTTCCTCGACGAGCCGAGCGTCACCGCGACCGAGAACGCCCTGGTCGCCGCCGTGGCGGCGCAAGGCACCACGGTCCTGCGCAACGCCGCCTCGGAGCCGCACGTCCAGGACCTCGCCCGCTTCCTCATCGCGCTCGGGGCCGAGATCGAGGGCATCGGCACCAACACCATGACGATCCGGGGCGGGCGGGCGCTCGGCGGCGCCACGCACGCGATCGGGCCCGACCACATCGAGGTCGGCTCGCTCATCGGGCTCGCCGCCGTGACCCGCTCGGAGCTGCGCATCGCGCGGGCCGGGATCGAGCACCTGCGGGCGATCCTCATGGGCTTCGAGCGCCTCGGCATCGAATGCCGGGTCGAGGGGGCCGATCTCGTCGTGCCGGCGGCGCAATCCCTGAAGATCCGGCCGGATCTCGGCGGCCACGTGCCCAAGATCGAGGACCAGCCCTGGCCGGCCTTCCCGGCGGACCTCATGTCGATCGCCATCGTCACCGCGACCCAGTGCGAGGGCGTGATCCTGATGTTCGAGAAGATGTTCGAATCCCGGATGTTCTTCGTCGACAAGCTGATCGGCATGGGCGCCCGCATCGTCCTGTGCGACCCGCACCGGGCGCTGGTGATCGGGCCGTCCCGCCTCTCCGGCGGCACCGTCTCGTCCCCCGACATCCGGGCCGGCATGGCGATGCTCCTCGCCGCGCTCTGCGCCGAGGGCACCAGCACCATCAACAGCGCCAATCAGATCGAGCGCGGCTACGAGCGCCTCGACGAGCGGCTCAACGCCCTCGGCGCGCGGATCACCCGGGTGCCGGCGCGGGAGGGCTGAGGACGCGCCTCGACAGGGGCCGAAGGATTCCTTAACCGGTCGCGCCGATCGTTCCCGCGAGCGACGCCGCGACCCGCATGAAGGCACTCACCCTCGCCGCCGCCCTCGCCGGCACGGCCCTCCTCGCCGGCTGCGCCGGATCCTCCGTCGTGGAGACGGCGGCGGTCTCGGCCCCGCGCACGGCGGACGCGCCCGCCGCCGCGGCCCTGATCTCGCGCCACCGTGCCGCCCACGGGCTCGGGCCGGTGCGGGTCGATTCCCGCCTCACCGCCGCGGCCGCCCATCAGGCCCTCGCGGTCGCCCGCGCCGGCACCCTCAGTCACGGCGATTTCGCCGCCCGGATGGCGTCCTACGGCATCCACGACGCCGCCGCCGAGAACCTGAGCATGGGAAGCGGCACGGTCGAGGCGGTGATCGCCCGCTGGCAGGCCTCGCCCGGCCACAACGCCAACCTGCTCGCCCCGGAATACGGCCGCATCGGCCTCGCGCGGGTCGATTCCGGCCGGCCCTACTGTACGCTGGTCCTCGCCCGCTGAGCGGAGCGCCCCGGCACGGTCGCGCGACGCCCCGGCGTGCGCCGCCGCACACGGCCGTCCCGCCCCGTCGAAC
>DATLFZ010000206.1:0-5919 GCA_035540795.1 Beijerinckiaceae bacterium
CTTGATCACCGCCGCGCATTCGGCGCCGCCGGCCCGCGCCCCCAGCGCGCGCCAGTTCGCGACGAGCGCGCCGAGGTCGATCGTGAGCAGGCCGCCGGCCTCGGGGGGGCGCGCCGCCTCAATCATGCGAGGGCCGCGTCCACCGCCGGGACGCTCGCGCCGGCGGCCAGGGGATGTCACGTCCCCGGATCTCGTCGAGGTCGTAGGGGCAGTCGACCGGGAATGCCGCCTCCGGCAAGCCGGTCTCGCCCGCGGCCTCGATGCGGGCCCGCCGATACGCCTTCCGGACAGCTTCGGGCACGCGCCTCCCGATCCCCGGGTGGTTCTCCAGGATCCATTCGACCTCGAGCCTCTGCGCCTTGATCGAGGTGGTCCAGCTGCGGCTGCGCTTGCCCGGCTGCCGATCCCATATCAGCAGGTGAAGCAGGATGATCCGGAAAGCGCTCTCGAGCGCGTGGAAGACCTCCCGTCCCAAGCCCTCGATCTCCTCGGCGAGGTTGAGGGCGTCGAGGCGGGACCACTCGCCGCGGCGCAGGCGCTCGGCCTGTTCGTTGGCCCAGCTGTAGAAGTCCTCCTCATAGGCGGTCCCGTCCGGGGCCTGCGCGGCGCGGGCGCGGGTCGCCTCGGCGAGGAGGCGTGCGGCCGCACGGGCGTCGGCCGGCGGGCGTGCCCGCAGGCGGGCGAGGTAGGGTTCGGCGCGTTCGCCGCCGAGCCCTACGCTCGCCACGCGGGGGAGGATGGCCGGGAGGTCGATGGGTTCGCCGCCGGCGGCGAGGTCCTGCGCCGCTTCGAACACGCCCCGGTGCAGGCGCTCGGAAAAATCCTCCGGCCGCACGATGCCGGCGACGGCGGACAGCGCGCCGGGATCGCGCAGGATCGCGCCGATCACGGCCTGCTCGGCCTCGAGGATCGCGTTCAGAGGCGCCGCTTCGGGGCGTTTGCGGGTGGCGAGGGGCATGCCCCAGCCTATCACATCCGATCCGGCAGGTGGTCCTCCTGGGCGAGGTTGCCGAACCGGGTCACCTCGGCATGGAAGGCGAGCTGGACCGTGCCGGTCGGGCCGTGGCGCTGCTTGCCGATGATGACCTCGGCCTTGCCGTGGACGAGGGCCATCTCGTCCTGCCACTTGATGTGCTCCTCGGTACCGGGCTTCGGCTCCTTGTTCTTGAGGTAGTACTCCTCCCGGAACACGAACATGACCACGTCCGCGTCCTGTTCGATCGAGCCCGATTCGCGCAGATCCGAGAGCTGCGGCCGCTTGTCGTCGCGGGACTCCACCTGGCGGGAGAGCTGGGACAAGGCAACCACCGACACGTTGAGCTCTTTCGCCAGCGCCTTGAGCCCGGTGGTGATCTCGGTGAGCTCCTGGACGCGGTTGTCGCCCTTCTTCGAGGAGCCCGACAGGAGCTGGAGGTAGTCGACCACGAGCAGGTCGAGCCCGCGCTGGCGCTTGAGGCGCCGGGCCCTCGCGGTGAGTTGGGCGATCGAGATGCCGCCGGTCTGGTCGATGTAGAACGGGATCGTCTGCATGTCCCGGGCGACGTCGGTGATCTTGAAGAAGTCGTCCTCGCGGATGTCGCCGCGGCGGATCTTGTAGGAGGGGATGCCGGACTGCTCGGCGATGATGCGGGTGGCGAGCTGCTCCGCCGACATCTCGAGGGAGAAGAAGCCGACGATGCCGCCGTTGACGGTCTTGAGGCTGCCGTCCGGCTGCTTCTCGCCCTGGTACGCCTTGGCGATGTTGAAGGCGATGTTGGTGGCGAGTGCGGTCTTGCCCATGCCGGGCCGGCCGGCGACGATGACGAGGTCCGACGATTGCAGGCCGCCCATCATGCGGTCGAGGTCCGACAGGCCGGTGGCGATGCCGGACAGGCGCCCGTCGCGCTTGAAGGCGGCCGCCGCCATGTCGATGGCGTGGGTGAGCGCGTCGGAGAAGCGCTGGAAGCCGCCGTCGTACTTGCCGCTCTCGGCGAGTTGGTAGAGGCGCCGCTCGGCCTCCTCGATCTGGTCCCGCGGCGCGCTCTCGACCGGGGAATCGTAGGCGGTGTTGACGAGGTCCTCGCCGATGCCGATCAGGCTGCGGCGGATCGCGAGGTCGTAGATCGTGCGGCCGTAGGCGTCGGCGTTGATGACGGTCGTCGCCTCGGCGGCGAGGCGTGCGAGGTACTGCGAGACGGTGAGCCCGCCGAGGTCCTGGTCGCCGAGGAAGGTCTTCAGCGTGATCGGGCTCGCGAGCTTGCCCTGCCGGATCAGCGTCGCCGCGATCTCGTAGATGCGCCGGTGCAGATCCTCGAAGAAGTGCCCGGGCTCGAGGAAGTCCGACACCCGGTAGAAGGCGTCGTTGTTGACGAGGATCGCCCCCAGCAGCGCCTGCTCGGCGTCGATGTTGTTGGGCGCCACCCGGTACTCGGGGGCGGCGGGCTCGATGCGGGCGAGGGCGTTGGCCATCCGGGGCTCCAGGTCGGGTGAGGCGATGTACCGGGATTCGCGGCGCCGCCGCCCCCGCATTTCCGCCCTGTCCCGCTTGCGCCCGATTCCCACAGGCCGCCATCCGCGCGGCGCGGGCCGATTGACTCGGCTCGCCCCCCGCTGGCACCCCGAATCGGAACGCCCGCGACGTTGCCGCCGCGGGCGCTTGTTCTAGAACAAAATGAGAACGCGTCAAGCCTCGTCGGTGTCGCCGCCTTCGGCCAGAGCCGCGCCCACCTCGAGGCCGAGGTCGTCGAGGTTCATCTCCTCGCGGGTGGAGACGGTCTCGCCGCGGGCCTGGCGTTCGGCCTCCTCCGGGCTGCGGGCGACGTTGATGGTCACGCTCACCTCGACCTCCGGGTGGAGCTGGACCGGCACCGTGTGCAGGCCGAGGGACTTGATCGGCGCGTTGAGGGCGATCTGCTCGCGGCCGATCGAGAAGCCGCCGGCGGTCACGATCTCGGCGAGGTCGCGGGTCGAGACCGAGCCGTAGAGGACGCCGGTCTCGCCGGCCTGGCGCAGGACGACGAAGCTCTGGCCGTCGAGCTTCTCGGCCACCTTCTCGGCCTCCTGGCGGCGCTCGAGGTTGCGCGCCTCGAGCTGCGAGCGCTCGTTCTCGAAACGCTCCTTGTTCGCCTTGGTGGCGCGTAGCGCCTTGCCCCGGGCCAGCAGGTAGTTGCGGGCGTAGCCGGGCCGCACGCGGACGGTCTCGCCCATCTGGCCGAGCTTGGGCACGCGCTCGAGCAGGATGACTTCCATGGGGGTTCTCCTTCGTTTCAGGTCGGGGTCGGTGGCGTGGGGCCGCGGGGCCGTGCGAGGCGGGCGCGCAGGCCGAAGGCGGTATCGACGATGCCGAACAGGATCAGGGCCAGGAACAGCAGGCCCTGGCTCAGCACCAGGAGAAGGTAGGTGACGATCAGGATCGGCGTGCGCCCGTTGCGGCCGACGGTCAGGTGATGCAGGGCGGCGAGCCCCTGCAGGCCGAAGGCCATGATCACCGCGCCGACCAGCGCGATGCCGAGCACGCCGACGAAGCCGCCGGCGAGGTTGGCGAGGACGAGCGCGCCCGCGAGCAGGAGGAGCGTCGAGCGCGGCATGGCCGTCGCCGGGATGTAGGGCCAGGGCCGCGGCAGGCGCCCGGACACGGCGACGATCTTGGCCCCGAGCCACACGTACATCGCGAGGATGAGGGTGAAGCCTTGCGCCGCGAGCATCGGCGCGAGCGCCGCGAATCGTTCGACGAGGACGTCCGGCGGCGGGGCCGGCGCGTCCGGGGCGCGGGGCGGGCGCTGGCCCTGCAGAAACAGCTCGGCGAGGCGCCGCGACCGCTCCTGGAAGCTCTCGTAGGTGCCGGAGGAGACGATGGCGGTCGCGAGCACGGTCAGCGCGGCCGTGCCGGCGATCCACATCAGGAGGCGCCCGAGCGGGTACCACTCGACGGTGCCGTCCGGGTGGGTCTGGCCGAGGAGGGCGAGGTAGCCGAGCCACCAGGCGGGGAGCGCCGTGCCGATGGCGAAAGCGAGCCCTTCGAGCGGCGACAGCACGAGGGCAGTGACGAGGCCGCCGACGGCGGTGCCGACGAGGCCGGCCCGGTGGTCCCAGCCGAGCGTCGCGATCAGGATCGGGATCGGCGCGAGCAGGAACAGCAGCATGGCGAGCGGCGTGGCCTTGGCCACGACCGCCACCAGGAGGGCCGACGCGAGGCCCGCGCCGAGGCCGATGACGAGGAAATTCATCGCTGTCCCGCTGCCGTTGCAGGGTTAGAGGCGGGTCGAAGCCCGCCCCAGCGCGCCCGGATGGGCGTGGCCGGAAGGCCTAGCGGATCACGTAGGGCAGGAGGCCGAGGAAGCGGGCGCGCTTGATCGCGGTCGCGAGCTCGCGCTGCTTCTTGGCCGACACCGCCGTGATGCGGGACGGGACGATCTTGCCGCGCTCCGAGATGTAGCGGGACAGGAGCTTCACGTCCTTGTAGTCGATCGTCGGCGCGTTCGCGCCCGAGAACGGGCAGGTCTTGCGCCGCCGGAAGAACGGCCGGCGACCGCCGCCGCCACCACCACCACCGAACGCCATGATCAAACCTCCCCGACGGGCGCTTCGCCCTCGTAGCCCTCGTCGTCGCGACGGCGACCGCGCTCGCGGTCCTTGCGCTCGTCGCGCTCGCGCTTCTGCAGCATCACCGAGGGGCCTTCCTCGACCGCGTCGATGCGCACGGTGATGAAGCGCAGCACGTCCTCGTTGATGCGCATCTGGCGCTCCATCTCGGACACCGCCGCCGGCGGGGCGTCGATGTTGAGCATGGCGAAATGCGCCTTGCGGTTCTTCTTGATGCGGTAGGCGAGCGACTTCACGCCCCAGGACTCGGTCTTGGGCACGGAGCCGCCGTTCTCGTCGATGACCGCCTTGTACTGGTCGATCATGGTGTCGACCTGCTGGGGCGTCAGGTCCTGACGGACCAGAAAAACGTGTTCGTAGAGAGGCATGAAGGGCCTTTCTCGTGTGGAATCGGAGCCCCTGGAGGAGCCGGTTCGATCGCGTGCGACGGCGCCAAGCCCTTCGAGCCGACAAGGCCCGAGCGGTTGTTCGAAGGCGGAGACACGGGACGACGGGTCGGAAGACCCTGCGCGAAGCGCCGTCCGTTCAGCCCCCGGCCGGAGCGAACGCGAAGCCGGCCACATAGGCGCTTTCGGCCGCAGGCGCAAGGGCGAACGCAGGCGCCATTGGCCCGCCCGCACCCGATCGGCTAGAGAGGGCGCGGATGGAGACGACCATGGCCGATCTGCGCCTCGGAGTGAACATCGACCACGTGGCGACCGTGCGCAACGCCCGCGGCGGGCGCCATCCGGACCCGATCCGGGCCGCCCACATGGCGATCCTCGCCGGCGCGGACGGCATCACGGCGCATCTGCGCGAGGATCGGCGGCACATCCGCGACGAGGATATCGAGCGCCTCAAGCGCCAGCTGTTCTCGCCTCTCAACTTCGAGATGGCGGCGACCCGGGAGATGGTCGAGATCGCGCTTCGCACCCGCCCGCACGCCGCCTGCCTCGTGCCGGAGAAGCGGGAGGAGCGCACCACGGAGGGCGGGCTCGACCTCGAACGCGGCGCCTCCCAGCTGCGGCCGGTGATCCACGAGCTGTGCGAGGCCGGCATTCGCGTGTCGCTGTTCGTCGAGCCGGAGCTCGCAGCCATGGAGGCGGCCCGCGAGCTCGGGGCGCCGGTCGTCGAACTGCACACCGGCACCTACGCGCATGCCGGCGAGCACGGCGAGGAGGCCCGGGAGCGCGAACTCGCCCGGATCCGCGCCGCCGCCCAGCGCGGCGCCGAGCTCGGCCTTGAGATCCATGCCGGCCACGGGCTCACCTTCGACAATGTCGGCCCGGTCGCCGCCGTCCCGGAGATCGTCGAGCTCAACATCGGCCATTTCCTCGTCGGCGAGGCGCTCTTCACCGG
>DATLFZ010000207.1:0-11096 GCA_035540795.1 Beijerinckiaceae bacterium
GCCAAAACCATCTCGCTCTCGCCGCGGGGGAGGGGAGCCGAGGTCAGGTTCATGGCCTCGCGCAGCTCCCAGGTGGCGAGGCTGCACACGAACTCGCCGCTCTCCTCCGCATGGACCAGCGCGTCCTTGTGGCCGGCGACCGAGAAGGCGACCATCGGCGGGGTGTCCGAGACCGCGTTGAAGAAGGAATAGGGCGACAGGTTCACCGCCCCGTTCGGCCCCAGCGCGCTGATCCAGCCGATCGGGCGCGGCGCGACCAGCGCCTTGAACGGGTTGTAGGGCAGCCCGTGGTCGTTCTTGGCGGGTTCGTAGAACATCAGAGGCGGGTCACGATCTCGTCGAGGACGGGGCGGGCGCGCTCGACCGAGGGCTCGGTCGGCCGGCCGACATGGACGAAGCCGGCGATGCGCTCCTGGGGGTCGAGCCCGAGGGCGTCGAGGACGCGGCGGTCGAACGCGTACCACTCGGTGATCCAGGAGGTGCCGTAGCCGAGCGCGTTCGCCGCGACGACGAGGTTCATGCACACCGCCCCCGCGGACAGGACCTGCTCCCAGTCCGGGATCTTCACGTGCGGCGCCGCCCGGGACACCACCGCGACGACGAGCGGCGCGCGGGCGAGCCGGTTGCGCTCGGCCTCGACCTTGTCGGCGGGGGCGTCCGGCTGGTCGGCCGCGAAGGCGGCGGCGATGACCTCGCCGATGCGATGGCGCGCCTCGCCCTCGATCACCACGAAGCGCCAGGGGACGAGACGGCCGTGGTCCGGCACCCGGGCGGCGATCTCGAGGATGGTATGCAGCTCGTCCGGGCTCGGCCCCGGGGCCGCGAGGCGCTGCGGCGAGACGGAACGGCGCGTGCGCAGGAGATCGATGGTGGCGTTCATATGAGCTTCAGCCGCATCCTCTACAAAGAGCGGCAACCGTCGCCGGTTCGCCGCCGGCGCGTCACGAGTCCGCCTTTGTCCCGCAGGCAAAGGTAGTCACGAAAGGGGTTCGGGCAAGCCGCCGGGCCTGTCCGCCGGGGGGAAGCGTGTTCGGGGGGCTTTCCGATCGTCCGTCGATCCGGGGCGCGTTCGCGCGCGCCCGCCGGAAACCCGCGCCCATCCTCGACCCGTCGCCCGCGTCGCGTCCGAAAGCGTCCATTCCCATGCATCCCGCCCTTTCCGGCCCGCTCGAGGCCGGCCGGCCCTGGACTTCCCGCGAGACCCGCCTCGCGCTCGCCGCCGTGCTCGTCTTCTGGACGCTCGCGGCGCTCGCCTGGCCGGCGACCGGCTCGGTCGTGCCGTGGGATTCCAAGAACCACTTCTACCCGATGCTGCGCTATCTCGGCGCGGCGCTCGCGAGCGGCGAGCTGCCCCTCTGGAACCCGTTCCACTTCAGCGGCCATCCGGCGGTCGCCGACCCGCAATCGCTCCTCTTCACCCCGACGATGCTGCTGTTCGGCTGGCTCGTGCCCTCGCCGTCGATGCAGCTGTTCGACGCGGTGGTGTTCACCCACCTCCTGCCCGGCGGGCTCGCCCTCGTCGCCCTGTTCCGCAGCCGCGGCTGGGGCTGGCCGGGGGCGGTGATCGCCGCGATGGTCTTCATCCTGGGCGGCTCCGCCTCCGCCCGGCTCCAGCACACCGGGATGATCTTCAGCTACGGCTATTTCCCCGTGGCCCTGTGGCTGCTCGAGGAGGCCCTCGAGCGCCGCTCCTACGGCTTCGCCGTCGCCTTCGCCACCGTCGCGGCCCTGATGACCGTCGGTCGCGACCAGGTCGCGTTCCTGTTCGGGCTGATCCTGATGGGCCGGGCGCTGCACCGGATCCTCGGGGCCGAGCGGCCCCTCGCCTTCCTCAAGGAGCGGGTCGGCATCCTCGCCGTGATGGGGGTGATCGGGGCCGCGCTCCTCGCCGTCCCGGCGCTCCTCACCATGCAGTTCCTGTCCACCTCGACCCGGCCCTCGTTCGGCTTCGGCGTCGCGGCGATGGGCTCCCTGCCGCCGGACAGCCTCGCCACCATCCTGTTCGGCAACATCTTCGGGTCCCTGCGCCTCACCTACGACTACTGGGGGCCGGACTGGCACAGCCTCGCCGAAGGCACCTGGACCGACCGGGCCACCAACTACCTCTTCGCCGGGACCGTGCCGGCGGCGCTGATCCTGTGGCACGGCATCGCCGGGCGGCGCCTGTTCGCCCGGGAGTTCCGCTTCTTCCTCGTCGTCGGCGCCATCGCCGTCGTCTACGCGCTCGGCCGCTACACGCCGCTCTTCGAGCTCGCCTTCGACCACCTGCCCGGGGTCGACCTCTACCGGCGTCCCGCGGATGCGACCTTCCTGATCAACGTCGTCCTCGCCTTCGCGGCGGGGTACCTCGTCCACCGCTATCTCGCCGAGGGCATGCCGCGGCTCGGCGGCGGCGCGCTCGGGCGCCTCGCGGCGGGGGCGGCGCTCGCCTGCCTCGCCGCGGCGGCCTTCGCCGGGTTCCGCTTCGCGGTCGTGGCGCGGGAGGCGAAGGACGCGGTGCCGTCCGTGGCGTTCGAGGTCGCCCTCGGCCTCGCCGTCGCCGCCGGGCTCTTTTTGCTGCTGCGCGCCGCGGGCTCCCGCGCCCGCCTCGCGGCGGCCTGCGTCGCCGTCGCCTTCACGGGGGGCGAGCTGATCGCCCGCAACGCCGCCTCGGCCCTCAACGCGGAGCCGCCGGAGCGCTACGCCGTCTTCCGCGAGCTGCCGCCGGAGCAGCTCCAGGGGCTGCGCATCCTCGAGACCGAGCTCGCCGCCCGCCACGCCAAGGGGGAGCGCCCGCGGGTCGAGATCCTCGGCCTCGCCGGGGCCTGGCAGAACGCCGGCATGGTGCTCGGGCTCGAAGGCACCATCGGCTACAACCCGCTCCGCCTCGCCGATTACGAGCGCGCGGTCGGTCCCGGCGAGAACGCCGTCGACCTCAACCTGCGGCACTTCCCCTCGACCTTCCGGGGCTATCGCTGCCGGCTCGCCAGCCTGCTCGGGCTCGAATACCTCGTGCTCGGCCGCCCGATCGAAAAACTGCCGCGGCACTTCCCGAGCCTCGCCGGGGCGAAGCTCCTCTACGGCTCGGGCAGCATGTGGGTGTACCGGCTCAACCCGACCGCGCCGCGGGCCTACGTGGCCCGGCGCGTCATCCCGGTCGAATCCGAGGAGGTGCTGAAGGAGGGCGAACTGCCCGATTTCGACCGCACCGACGAGGTGCTGGTCGACGTCGCCGACCTGCCCTCCCTCGCCGCGTCGTTCGCGGAGCGGGACCCGGCGGTCGACGCCGCCCCCGCGAGCGGGACCGTGTCGATCGCGAGCTATCGGCGCAACGAGGTGACGCTCGCGGTCGAGACCGACCGGCCGGCGGTGATCGTGCTGCACGACATCCACTATCCGGGCTGGCAGGCCTACGTGGACGGGGAGCACCGTCCGCTCCTGCGGGCGAACCTCCTGTTCCGGGGCGTCGAGGTGCCGGCGGGGGCCCACAAGGTCGAGTTCCGCTTCGAGCCCCTGTCCCTGCGCAACCTCGTCGCCGCGGCGGCCCAGCTGATGCGGCCGCACGAGGGCGAGGACGACACCGTGGTCAGGTGACGGGCGCCGCTGCCGCCGCTATGGAGCGGCCATGAGATCGCTCGCCGTCGCGTTCGCCCTCCTCGCCGCCCCGGCGCTCGCCCAGGCGCCGCCGCCGATCCCGATCCCGCAGGGGCAGGCGGCGCTGGCCGCGAGCGCCGTCCTCGCCGGGTCCGAGCGGCCGATCCGCTCCGGCCTCGTCTGGCGCATCTTCGAGGACCGGGACGGCGTCGCCCCGATCCTCGCCGCCAAGTCGACCGCGGCCGAGGCCAACTTCACCCTGCCACCCGGCAACTACATCCTGCACGCCGCCTACGGCTACGCCAGCGCCTCGCGCCGGGTCGTTCTGCGGCCGGGCCCGGAGCCCCTGCGGGAGCGGGTGGCGATCAGCGCCGGGGCCCTGCGCATCAAGGGCGTCATCGGCGACGTGCCGATCCCGCCCGCGCGCCTGACCTTCTCGGTCTTCGTGCCGATCGGCAACAACTCGGAAGGCCGGCTCGTCCTCGCCAACGCCCAGGCGGGCGAGATCGTCCGCCTGCCCGAGGGCACGTACCACGTGGTCTCGACCTACGGCGATTCGAACGCGATCATGCGCGCCGACCTCAAGGTCGAGGCGGGCCAGGTCACCGAGGCGACGCTGAACCACCGGGCCGCCACCGTGACCCTGAAGCTCGTCGCCGCCCCCGGCGGGGAGGCCTTCGCCGGCACCGCCTTCAGCGTGCTCACCCCCGGCGGCGACGTGATCCGCGAGGCGATCGGCGCCTTCCCCTCGGTGACGCTGGCGGAGGGCGAATACGTGCTCATCGCCCGCCACGAGGGGCAGGTCCACACCCGCGAGTTCAAGGTCGAGAGCGGCTTCGACCGGGACGTGGAGGTCGTGGCGGGGCCCTAGGCCCGCTCACGGCTCGATCATGCGGTTGCGGATCGCGAAGCGGATGATGTCGGCGAGCGAGTTCAGGTCGAGCTTGCGCATGACCGAGGCGCGGTGGGTCTCGACCGTCTTGACGCTGAGGTCGAGCCGGGTGGCGATCTCCTTGTTGCTGCGGCCCTCGGCGAGGAGCTGGACGATCTCCCGCTCCCGGCTCGTCAGCCGCTCGACGCCGATCGCCGGCGGGGCGCTCGGCCCGGTCTTGAGGAAGCCGTCGAGGACCACCTCGGAGACGCGTCCGGAGAAGTAGGGCTTGCGCCGGGAAAGGCTCTCGACCGCCGGGATGAGCTGGCGCGTGGCGTCGGACTTGAGGAGGTAGCCGCGGGCTCCGGCGGCGAGCACCTCCCGGATTAGGTCCTCGCTCTCGTGCATGGTGAAGACCAGCACCTCGACCTGCGGCGCCGCCTGGCGGATGCGGCGGGTCGCCTCGAGCCCGTTGAGCTCGGGCATCGACAGGTCGAGCACCGCCACCTGCGGCTTCGCCCTGATGGCGAGCTCGACCGCCTCGCGCCCGTTCGCGGCCTCCGCGCAGACCGTCCAGCCGACCTGCTCCTCCAGGAGTTCCTTGAGGCCGCGGCGGACGATCTCGTGGTCGTCGGCGAGGAGGATGCGCAGGCTCACGCGGCGGATTCCATCGGCACGGTGGCGGTGACCGTCGTGCCGGACGGGCCCGACTCGATCTGGAGCCGGCCATGGAGCTGCGTCAGGCGGAAGCGCATGCTCGACAGCCCGACCCCGAGGGTCGCGTCGGGGGCGGAGTCCCGCACCCCGCCGCCGCCGTCGATCACGTCGAGGCGCACCGCGTCGCCGGCCCGGGCGAGGGCGATCCGGGCCCAGGCGCTGCCCGAATGGCGGTGGACGTTGGCGAGGCATTCCTGCGCGACCCGGTAGAGGGCGGTCGCCGCCTCCTGCGGCAGCTCGTCCGTGCCCTCCCCGATCGTCGCCTCGACGGCGATGCCGCAGCGCTCGGAAAAACCCTTGGCGAGCCAGCGCAGGGCCGAGCCGAGGCCGGCCACGTCGAGGAGCGGAGGGTGCAGCAGGTAGGACAGTGTGCGCACCTCCTGCAGGCTCTGCTCCACCAGGTCGAGGGTCTCAGTGAGGAGCCGGTCCGTGGGCGGCGTGCCGTTGCGCAGGCGCTCGCGCATGCGGGCGACGTTGAGGCTGACCGCGAGGAGGTTCTGCGCCGTCGTATCGTGCAGCTCGCGGGCGATCGAGCGGCGTTCCTGGTCCTGCAGGTTCATGAGCCGTCCGGTGAGGCGCGCGAGTTCCTCGTTGGTGCGCTTCACCTCCGTGATGTCCTCGTGCGCGATGACGATGCGCAGGAGGTCCGATTTTTCGGGCCGGGTGATGCGCAGCTGGAACCAGCGCGGCCCGTCCGGGCCGTGGCAGGGGTATTCCATGCGGAAGTCCCGGTGCACCCCGGCGATCAGGTCGCGCAGGGCCTCGGCGGTCGCGGCCGCCTCGGGCGAGCCGGCGGCCGCACGCTCGCAGACCTCCAGGTAGTTGGTGCCGACCCCGTCGTCCTCGCTCACGTAGCCGTATGTCTGGGCGAAGAGCCGCCAGGCGCTGTTCACGGCGACGATGGTGCCGGTCCCGTCGAGCACCGCCACGTGGGCCGACAGGGCGTCGAGCGTCGAGCGCAGCAGCGCTTCCGTGTCGACGCCCGCGGCGACGAGGGTCGGGGCGGCGCCGTTCCGGGCTCTCGGGGGGGCTCGCATGGAGGCAGCATATGCGTCCCCCTCCGGCCCGGGCTCAAGCGCGGCCGCAGCCTCTACAGCGATTATCGCCGACGGCTCGGGATTCTCCCGATCTTCCTGCGCCGCGCTGTCGGCCATGTCAGGTCCACGACACGGGCCGGTGCAGACCGGCCAGGGAGACAGCCATGAAGGCCTTGAACATCGTCACGCTGTTGCTCGTGATCGTCGGCGCGCTGAACTGGGGCCTCGTCGGCCTGTTCCAGTTCGATCTCGTCGCCGCGATCTTCGGCGGCCAGCAGGCCGCGCTCGCCCGCATCGTCTACGTCCTCGTCGGCCTGTCGGGGGCCTACCAGATCGTGCCGCTGATGGCCGCCTTCAACGGCCACGCCGATCCGCAGGTCGCCCACCGGCGCTGAGGTTGCGGTCTGTCGGGCCGCCCCCCGGCCGGCAGCCGCACGCCGCAGGGTTCTCCCGTACCATGCCGGCGGGAGGACCCTGCGGTTCTTCTTTTCAGGCGGCGACGCCGAGCTTCTTCTGCAGGCTCGTCGACGAGGTCGTGTACTGGAAGAGGAGCTTCTTGTCCGGGTACACGTAGCGGTGGACCTTCTGGGCGGCGAGGGCGACCTCGTGGAAGCCCGACAGGATCAGCTTGAGCTTGCCCGGATAGGTGTTGATGTCGCCCACCGCGAAGATGCCGGGCACGCTGGTCTCGAACTTTTCCGTGTCGACCGGGATCAGGTTCTCGTCGAGGTTCAGGCCCCATTCGGCGATCGGCCCGAGCTTCATGGTCAGGCCGAAGAACGGCAGGAGCACGTCGCAGGCGACCTCGAAGGTCGAGCCGTCGTCCCGGCGCACCACCGCGGCCTCCAGGACCGGGGCGTCGCCCCTGAGCGCCACCACCTGCCCCAGCGCGAAGTCCATCGCCTCCTCGGCGACGAGGGCGCGCATCTTGTTGACCGTGTCGGGCGCGGCCCGGAAGGCGTCGCGGCGGTGGAGCAGGGTGAGGCGCTTCGCCAGGGGCTGCAGGTTGACGGTCCAGTCTAGCGCGCTGTCGCCGCCGCCGACGATCAGGATGCGCTTGCCGCGAAAGGCCTCCATCCGGCGCACGGCGTAGAACACGCCGGTGTTCTCGTAGGCGTCGACGTTGTCGATCGGCGGCTTCTTGGGCTGGAACGAGCCGCCCCCCGCCGCGACCAGGATCGCCTTGCAGTCGAGGATCGTGCCGGCGTCGGTGCGCACCCGAAAGCGGGGCGCCTCGGCGGAGCCGAGGGTTTCCAGTGCCTCCACCATCTCGCCGAGGTGGAACGTCGGGTGGAACGGCTCGATCTGCTTCATCAGGTTGTCGACGAGACCCTGGCCCGAGATCACCGGGAAGCCCGGGATGTCGTAGATCGGCTTCTCCGGGTAGAGCTCGGCGCATTGGCCGCCGACCTTGGGCAGGATGTCGACGAGGTGGGCGCGGATGTCGAGGAGGCCGAGCTCGAACACCGCGAACAGGCCGACCGGGCCCGCGCCCACGATGACGACATCGGTTTCGATCACGTCGCTCAATTTCGGCTCCTGGGAATGGCGCCGCCCTTTGGCACGGGGGCTCTCGCCGGGCAACCTCAGCCGCTGACCGGCGCCAGCGTCACTTCGAGGCCGTCGAGCTCGGGGGCGTAGAGGATCTGGCAGGCGAGGCGGGAGTTCGGCTGCGTCAGCGGCAGCATGTCGAGGCGGCCCTCCTCCTCCTCCCGGGCCGGGTGCAGCTTCGGCAGCCAAGCGGGGTCGACGAACACGTGGCAGGTGCCGCAATCGCACGAGCCGCCGCAGATGCCGGCGAGCGGCAGGTTCCAGTCGCGGATGATCTCCATCACCCGCCAGCCCTCGAGCGCCTCGAGGGTGTGCCGATGCCCGGCCCGATCCGTCACGTTGATGACGCCCATCCGCCGCTCCCGTGCGAGAGGCCGCACCATACCGCAAAATTCATTCGTACGCGAATGACCTTCGTCAACGCTGACCGTCCCACTTGGCGATCTCGGAGGCCTTGAGGCCGCCGACGCGGGCGTGGGGGCGGCCGCCGGTCGTCATGGTGAGCGCGAACAGGATCTCGTCCGCCCGCGGCGCGTCGGGCACCGTCACGGTCATGGCGTCGAAGTGGCTTCGCACGTAGGCCGCGTTGACGTGGTGGATCGGCAGGTCGATGGCGCAGCCGATCGGGCCGATCTTGGCCGCCGAGGGCACGATGGCGAGCGCCTGGCCGAGCATCTCGCGCATGGCGTAGCCGCCCGGCACGTGCCAGAGCGCGCAATGCTCGATCTCCCCGGCGGCGCCGACGATCGCGCCCTTGCCGTAGGCCTCGACAGCCTTCGGGTCGCCGCCGAGCGCCTCGATGAGCCGGCGCGAGCATTCGAGGCCGAGGGGCTTCAGCTCCTCCATCATGCCGACGATCTCCGGCTCGTAGCGTCCGGCGAAGGGATTCCTGACCACGGCGGCGACCCAGCCCTTGCGCAGCGGCCGGTCGAGGCGGGGGCCGTTGTCGTGGTGGATCTCCTCGGTGCAGAGCGCGATCTTGCGCACTTCGATGGGCATGGCTTCCTCACGGGGCGGGATGGAAGGGCCACCACCACGGGATCAGGACCGTGGCGGCGATCCACATCAGGATGTTGAGCGGCACGCCGACGCGCAGGAAGTCGGCGAAGCGGTAGCCGCCGGCGCTGTAGACGAAGGTGTTGGTCTGGTAGCCGATCGGCGTCGCGAAGCTGGCGCTCGCGGCGAACAGGACCGCCATGACGAACGGGCGGGGATCGACGCCCATCTGCGCGGCGAGCCCGATGGCGATCGGCGTGAGCAGGATCGCGGCCGCGTTGTTGCTGATCGTCTCCGTGAGCGACGAAGTCACGAAGTAGATCATGGCGAGGACCACCATCGGCCCCATGCCCGCGGTGGCGCCGGCGATGTGGCCGACGATCAGCTTCGCCGCCCCGGTCTTCTCCAGCGCCAGCCCGAGTCCGAGCATGCCGAAGATCAGCATGAGGATGCGCCAGTCGATCGCCTCGTAGGCCTCGTCCGGGGTGAGGCAGCCCGTCGCCACCACGACGGTTGCGGCGATCAGCGCCAGGGCCTCGATCGGCAGCACCTCGAGCCCGGCCAGAACCATCACCGAGGCGATGGCCGCGAGCGCGATCGGCGCCTTGTCGCGCCGGAACGGGCGCTGGGTCGGCTCGGTCAGGTTGACGAGGACGCGGCGCTCGAACAGCCGCCGCAGCCCCTCGGCCGGACCTTCGAGGAGGAGGGTGTCGCCGAAGGTGAGGCGGATGTCCTCGAAGTTCTGGCGCAGCTCCTTGCCCTGCCGGTGCACGGCGAGGATGTAGACCCCGTAGAGCCGACGGAAGTTGAGCTCCGCCACGCGAAAACCGATGATCCGCGACTGGGGCCCGACCACGCCCTCCATGACCACGGTCTGCTCGGCCCCGATCGGCTCGAGGTTGTGCTCGTCCTTGCCGCCGAAGATGAGGTCGCCGGCCTCGCGCAGGCCCATCACGTCGCCGGCGTTGGTGCGGATCACCACCCGGTCCCCCGCCTCGAGCACGACCTTCGGGAGCGAGTAGCGCCAGGACAGGCGTCCGTGCCGGATCACGTCGAGCACCTCGGCGCCGCGCTCCTCGGTGAGGCCGGCGCCTTCGAGGGTCTGGCCGATCAGCGGCGAGTCGTAGGGCACCAGCATCTCGGCGATGTAGGACCGGGCCGGCATGTCGGCGAGCGACGTGCTCGGCCGGTCCGGCAAGAGCCAGCGGCCGAACAGGGCCATGTAGGCGAGGCCGATTGCGCCCAGGAGGAGCCCGACCACGCTGATCTCGAACATCGAGATCGCCGGCAGGCCGCGCTCGATGACGACGCCGTTGACGAGGAGGTTGGTCGAGGTGCCGATCAGTGTGGTTGTGCCGCCGAAGATGCTCGCGAAGGAGAGCGGGATCAGCAGCTTCGAAGGCGCGAGCCCGAGGGAGCGGGCGAGGATGATGGTCACCGGCGTCAGGATCGCCACGACCGGCGTGTTGTTGATGAAGGCCGACAGCGTCATCACCGCGACCCCCATCCCGATCACGACGAGGAGCGGCGAGTGGCCGCCGAAGCGGGACACCGCCCGGCCGACGGTCTCGACCGTGCCCGTTCGTTCGAGGGCCGCGCTCAGGACGAACATGCAGCCGACCGTGATGGGGCCGCTGTTCGAGAAGACGCCGAGGGCGTCGCGGGCGCTGAGGATGCCGGTGGCGAGCAGCACGCTGAAGGCCAGCATCGCCACCACGTCGGGCGACAGGCGCTCCCACAGGAAGCCGAGGAAGACCGCGATCACGAGCGCCAGCACGATCGCGATCTGTAAGGTGCCCCAATCCACGCCCGCCCCCGCCCGTCACCTGCACTCTAGCGCGAGCGGCCGCGCTGGAGCGGACCGGCACGGTCGAGAGCGTCGGCCGGGCGGTGTCGCGGTTCGGCGGACACTCGCCCGTCCTGGTCGTGGTCGGCATGGGCATCGCCGTCATGACGCTCTCGGCCTTCATCAACAACACGCCCGTGGTCGCGATCCTGACGCCGGTCACGATCATCCTCGCCCGCTCCCTCGGGCTCGCGCCGTCGAAGCTGCTGATCCCGCTCTCCTTCGCGAGCATCTTCGGCGGCACAACGACGCTGATCGGCACCTCGACCAACCTCCTCGTCAACGGCGTCGTCATCGAGCGCGGCCTGCCGGCCATCTCGATGTTCGAGATCAGTGTGGTCGGGCTCCTCCTGGGCGCGATCGGCCTCGCCTACATGGCCCTGTTCGGCCGCTGGCTCCTGCCGGACCGGCCGAGCACGTCGCTCGCCGACATGCCGGCCCGGTCCTACATCGCCGAGATGCTGGTGCCCTACGACTCGCCGCTGATCGGCCAGACCCTCGAAGG
>DATLFZ010000208.1:0-4946 GCA_035540795.1 Beijerinckiaceae bacterium
GGTGCAGGCCGACATCCTGATCCAGGCGCTCGAGGAGAAGGGGCTGGCGCGCCGCCTCGCCGAGCCGAACCTCGTCGCCATGTCGGGCGAGAAGGCGAGCTTCCTCGCCGGCGGCGAGTTCCCGATCCCGGTCGCCGGCGACCGCGACCGGGTCATGGTCGAGTACAAGAAGTTCGGCGTCGGCCTCACCTTCACGCCCACCGTGCTCGGCAACGGGGTCATCAACCTGCGCATCGAGCCGGAGGTGAGCCAGCTCGACCCGACCAACTTCGTCCGTACCGCCTCGGTCACCGTGCCGGCGATCATCGTGCGCCGGGCGAGCACCACGGTGGAGCTGCGCGACGGCCAGAGCTTCGCCATCGCCGGCCTCCTGCAGAGCGTCAGCCGCGAGAACCAGCAGCAGCTGCCCTGGCTCGGCGACATCCCGATCATCGGCGCCCTGTTCCGGTCGACCGCCTTCGAACGCAAGGAGACCGACCTCGCGATCATCGTGACCCCGCGCCTCGTGCGGCCGGCGAAGCCGGGCGAGCGCCTGCGCACGCCGCTGGACGCCACGCAGCCGGCGAGCGACGCCGACCGCTTCCTCGTCGGCCGGCTCGAGGCGCCCGTTCTCGACGGCCGGCCCGGGATCCTCGTGCCGGCGGGCGGCCACATCCTCGACCTGCCCAAGGGAGCGATCCGTGTCCGCTGAGCGCCCCCTTCTCGCCGCCCTCGCCCTCGGGCTCGGCCTGTCCGCCTGCACGCCGTATCTGGAACGGCGCGAGACGGTGTCGTTCCACGCCGGGGACGCGGTCGCCGCCAACCGGGCGATCCACACCATCGATCCCTGGCCGGCGGAGGCGGTCCGGACCGACATCCCCCACAGCGGCCGCAAGATCGCCGACGCCATCGAGCGCTATCACCTGCCGCCGAAAGGCCTCGGCGGCCCGCCGCCGATCATCCTGGCGCCGATGGGCGCCGCACCGCCCCCATGAGGCGGGGCATGACCCGTGCGGGCCTGCGCCGGGCGGCCCGGTTCCGGCGGGACGCCGCCGGCGGCGTCGCCATCAGCGTCGCCCTGCTCCTGCCGGTCCTGTTCGGCTTCGCGGTGCTCGCGGTCGACGCCGGGCGCTACTTCAACCTGCACACCTCGGTGCAATGGGCCGCCGACGCGCTTGCGCTCGCCGGCGCGGCCGAGCTCGACCGCAAGCCCGACGCGATCGTGCGGGCCGAGCGGGCCATCGACAGCCTCGTCGCCAACGACCAGCGTTTCGGCGAAGGGCCCGGCCGGATCGCCCGCGACCGGCTCGCGGTGCGCTACCTGCGGAGCCTGCCGACGAGCGACGCCACCGCCATCGGCGCGGCGAACCTCACCGCGGACCCGCTGGAGGCCCGGTTCGTGGAGGTCGCGGTCCAGCCGGTGGCGTTCCGCAGCTTCTTCGCCGCCGCGGCGGCGGTGAGCGGGGGCCCGACCGAGGTCCGGGCGAGCGCCGTCGCGGGCTTCGACAGCGTCGCCTGCAAGGTCATGCCGCTGTTCATGTGCAACCCCTTCGAGGGCACCTCGACCAGCATCTTCGAGGCCGGGCGGGACCCGAGCTTCCGGCGCCGCCTGATGACGATGAAGGAGAAGGGCGTCCAGTACTTCCCCGGCAACTACGGCTACCTCGAAGCGCCGGACGGGGGCGGGGCGAGCGCGATCCGCGAGAACATGGCGAACGCCGCGCCGAAGGGCTGCTACAAGCTCGCCGGGGTCGAGCTCCACACCGGCAACGTCGCCTCGACCGCCGAGGCGATCAACGTCCGCTTCGACATGTACGACGGCAATTTCGGCGGGGTGAAGAGCAACCCGGCGTACCGGCCGGCGCGCAACGTGCGCAAGGGCTACAAGGGCTCCGCCTGCAACAAGAGCCAGGCCTACGACATCGACAAGCCGCCGAACGTCGCCCCGAACACCACCGCGCCGTCGCTCGGGTTTCCCCGGGACAGCTGCTTCTACACGGACACCTGCAGCTTCGGCTCGAGCAGCATGGCCGGCCGCGTCGGCGGCGGCGACTGGAACTTCGAGGCCTACTGGGCCGCGAACTTCCCCGGCATCGGCGCGCCGAACGGCTGGTCGAACGCCAACCGCCCCTCGCGCTACGACGTCTACCGCTACGAGATCGACAACAACCTCGTCGACGTGGCGTCCCGCGGGACGAGCGGAGCCGACAAGGAGACCGGCGTGCCCCAGTGCTACGGGGGCGGGGTCAACACCCTGAACGACGCCCCGGACCGGCGCACCTTCACCGGCGCCATCCTCGACTGCAAGAAGCTCGACGAGATGTACGGCATCAGCGGCAGCTCGGCCCCGCCTTTGCCGGTGACCGCCTACGCCCGCTTCTTCCTCACCGAGCCGATGGACAAGCAGGACGGAACCGTCTGGGTCGAGCTCGTCGAGGTGATCGAGCCGGGCACGCCGGCGGCGCGCGAGATCTACCATGAGACCGTGCAGCTCTATCGCTAGGGACGAGCGCGGCGTCGCCGCCGTCGAGGCGGCGCTGACCCTGCCGTTCCTCCTCCTCCTCGGCATCGCGCTCGCCGAGTTCGGCACCGCCTTCTACCAGACGCAGCTCGTGCAGACCGGGCTGCGCGACGCCGGCCGCTACCTGTCCCGGGTGCCCGACCTCGCCGCCGCCGAGGACGCCGCGCGCCGGGTCGCGGTGAGCGGCACGCCGGTCCCCGGCGAGACCCCGCGGGTGGCCTGGTGGAAGCCGGAGCAGGTCCAGATCGCCTACCGGACCACGGCCAATCCCCGCGACGCCGGCACCGGCCAGCGGCCCTATCGGGCCGGGGACGAGGTCACCGTGGTGCGGGTCAGCACCGCCGTCCCCTATGTCGGGCTCGGCCTGCTCACGAATTTCGGCGTGTCCGGCTTCCAGATCGCCGCCGCGCACGAAGAGCGCTACGTGGGGCATTGATGGACCGCCCGGCGAGCCTCTCCCGCCTGCGGCGCGACGAGCGCGGCGCCACCATGGTGGAGTTCGGCCTCGCCGGCGGGATCGTGCTCAGCGTGCTCCTGGCGATGGTCGATTTCGGCCTCGCCTTCTGGCAGTGGAACAGCGCCGCCAAGGCGCTGCAGCTCGGCGTCCGCCTCGCCGCCGTCTCCGACCCGGTCGCTGCCGACCTCAAGACGATGACCGGCGTGTCCGGCGACGTGGTTCCGGGGGACCCCATGCCGTACTATCGCCGGGTCTGCAGCGGCGCGTCGAAGACCTGCAGCGGCGGCACCTTCGATGCCACGGCGCTGAACACCCTCGTCTACGGCCGCGGCCGCACCTCCTGCCCGACGACCACCACCGACTACCCCGGAATGTGCCGGATCTTCGCGCGCATCCGGCCCGAGAACGTGGTCGTCGAGTACGTGCACAGCGGGCTCGGCTATGCGGGCCGCCCGGGCGGGCCGGTGCCGACGATCCGGCTGTCGCTGACCGGCCTGAACTATCAGTTCCTCGTTCTTAACGGGCTCTTGAACCTCCCCGCCGTAAGCATGTCCGGCCTGGTCGCGACCGCGACCGGGGAGGACATGGCCGGCCGCTGACGAGGTGAACATGGAGGACGCACAGGCGATCGTTCTCGTCGGGACGGATGCGGGGCACCTCGCCGCCATCGCGGCGGCGCTCGGGTCGGCCCGCGCCGCCGGCGTGCTGACCATGCCGGAGGGGATCGAGGCCGCCGCCAAGCGCCCCGAACTCGACCGCGCAGCCGTGGTCGTCGTCGACCTGGACGCCCGCCGGCGCGAGAACCTGATCGCCCTGCAGGCGGTCACGACCCGCCTCTACGGTCGCGCGCCGGTGATCGTCCTCACCGACGCCTTCGACGACGCGCTGGTGCGCTGGTTCCTGCAGATCCGGGTCGCCGACTTCCTGCGCAAGCCGGTCGAGCCGAAGGACGTCATGAAGGCCTGCGCCCGGGCCTTGCGCGCCGGAGCGAGCCTGCCGGAGGAGGACAGCCGGATCCTGTCGTTCGTGCCCGCCGCCGGCGGCGTCGGCGCGACCACCCTCGCCATCGAGACGGCGATGCTCTTGCGCCGGGCGGGCGGCCGCGACGCGGACACCACCTGCCTCGTCGACCTCGATCTCCAGAACGGCGCCTGCGCCGACTACCTCGATCTCGAGCCGCGCCTCGACCTCGACGAGGTCGCGCCGCATCCCGAGCGCCTCGACCTGCAGCTGCTCGAGGTCATGCTGACGCGCCACGCCTCCGGCCTGGCGCTCCTGTCGGCGAAGGCGCGCCCGGCGGCCCGGCCCGCCCTCGAACCGGCGGTGGTGGTGCGCCTCCTCGACCTCGTCTCCTCGCGCTTCGAGAACGTGGTGATCGACGTGCCCCGCGCCTGGGAGGCCTGGACCGACCAGGTCCTGCTCGGGTCGAACCGGGTCTATCTCGTCACCGACATGACGGTGCCGGGCCTGCGCCTCGCCCGCCGCACGGCGGCGGCCCTGTCGCAGCGCCTGCCCGAGGTGAAGCCGCGGGTCATCGTCAACCGTTTCGAGCAGCAGATGCTTTTTGGGACGGGCCTGCGCCGCGGCGACGTGGAGCGCGCCCTCGAAGGCTTCCTCGAAGGCACCGTCTCCAACAACTACAAGCTCGTGCGCGAGGCGATCGACCGCGGCCTGCCCCTCGACGAGATCAAGGCCGGCAGCAACGTCTCCGCCGACCTGAAGAAGATCG
The DNA here is from genome assembly GCA_035540795.1 of Beijerinckiaceae bacterium. Classification (GTDB taxonomy): domain Bacteria; phylum Pseudomonadota; class Alphaproteobacteria; order Rhizobiales; family Beijerinckiaceae; genus JAJKJG01. The sequence goes on from DATLFZ010000208.1 coordinate 4,687, forward strand.
TGCTGACGCAGATCGCGGCCGAGTAGGGCCGAAACACCGCCTTTCGCTCAAATTCGACGGATCGGCCACGCGCGGTCTTTACGCGGGCCCGGCACAGTCAACGCGGTCTTGATCGGACCCGCGAAACAGCGCCGGACCCGCCATGCTCGGACGTTTCTCAGCACGCCTCGCTCCCGCCGCGAACGGCCGCCCGGCCCCCGTGCCGCCGCCGCTCGCCCTGGAGGCGCCGCCGGGACCGCTGGGGCGGGGGGCGTCGGGAC
>DATLFZ010000209.1:0-11729 GCA_035540795.1 Beijerinckiaceae bacterium
CCTCGGAGCCATTACCGGCGAGGCGGCGATCCGGTTCCCGGGAACCATCTGCCGGCTTCTGCGTCGCTCCCGGCAGCCGGAGCGCAGACATGGCCGACCCGACCTATCCGCCCCTCGACACCCCGAAACCCGTCGCCGACGGGATCTGGATCGTCGACGGGGGCCCGCACCGGATGCTCGGCATCCCGCTCCCCGTGCGCATGAGCGTGGTCCGGCTCGCCGCGGGCGGGCTCTGGCTCCATTCGCCGATCCACCTGTCGGACCGGCTCGCCCAGGCGCTCGAGGCGCTCGGTCCGATCGAGCACCTCGTCGCCCCGAGCATGGGGCACTGGAGCTACCTCAAGGAGTGGCAGCGCCGCTATCCGCAGGCGACGACCTGGGCGGTGCCCGGCCTGCGCCGCCGCCCGGCGGTGCAGAAATCGGGGCTGCGCCTCGACCACGACCTCACCAGCATCCCGCCCGAGATCTGGGAGGGGGAGATCCGCCAAGCGCTGGTGCCGGGCGCCGGTTTCGCCGAATGCGCCTTCTTCCACGACGCCAGCCGCACGGCGATCCTCACCGACCTGATCGTCAACGTGGAACCGGAGAAGATGCCCGCGCTGCTGCGCCCGGTCGTGCGCCTGCTCGGGGTCGCGGCGCCCGACGGGAGCACGCCTCCCTACGTGCGCGCTCTCGTGCGCCGACGCCGGGAGCAGGCCGCCGAGGCGGGCCAGCGCATCCTCGACTGGGGCGCCGAGCGGGTCGTCTTCGCGCACGGGCGCTGGTTCGAGCGGGACGGGGCGGCGGAGCTGCGCCGGCGCCTGTCCTGGCTCGTCTGAGGAAACCGGGAACGCAGGCGCGGCGCCGCCGTTGAGGGCCGACGCGATGGAGGAACCGATGGCGCAGAAGAACCTGGAAGCGCTCTTTCTGCACAATCTCAAGGACATCTACTTCGCCGAGCAGCAGATGCTGAAGACCCTGCCGCTCCTGGCGGAGGCCGCCGAATCCGAGGAACTGCGCTCCGCCTTCGAGACCCACCTGTCCGAGACCGAGGTACAGATCACCCGCCTCGAGGAGATTTTCGGGATGGTCGGCGAGAAGCCGCAGGGGGTGACCTGCGAGGCGATCCTCGGGCTGATCAAGGAGGGCCAGGGGACGCTCGCCGAGTTCAAGGGCGGCGAGGCCGCCGAGGCGGCGCTGATCGCCGTGGCCCAGGCGATCGAGCACTACGAGATCGCCCGCTACGGCACCCTCAAGGCCTGGGCCGAGCAGCTCGACCTGTCCGAGGCGGCCGACCTGCTCGAGGAGAGTCTCGAGGAGGAGACCGACACCGACGAGCTCCTCACCGACCTCGCCGAGGCCGCCATCAACCGCGAGGCACTCTAGGAACTCGCGTCCCGACGCAGCGTTCACCCGGCGACGGAGCCCGCGGGCTCCGCGTTCGCGCACGTCATCCTGGAACGAAGGAGAGCGACGATGGGCCTCTTCACTCGCGACATCAAGACGATGGACGATCTCTTCGTCCACACCCTGCAGGACATCTACTACGTCGAGAACCAGATCACCAAGGCGCTGCCGAAGATGATCGCCAAGACGACGTCGTCGGAGCTCAAGCAGGCGTTCGAGACGCATCTCAAGGAGACGCAGAACCAGATCCAGAAGGTCGAGCAGGTCTTCAAGATGCACGGCCACGAGCCGAAGGGCGCGACCTGCCCGGCGATCGACGGCATCATCGAGGAAGCGCAGGAGATCATGGGCGAGGTGGCCGACAAGGACGTCCTCGACGCCGCCATGCTGGCCGCCGCGCAGGCGGTGGAGCACTACGAGATCACCCGCTACGGCACCCTCGCCGCCTGGGCGAAGGAGCTCGGCCGGCAGGATTGCGCGAAGGTCCTGCACGAGATCCTCGAGGAGGAGCGCCGCACGGACGAGAAGCTCACCCGCATCGCCGAGAGCCGCGTGAACCGCAAGGCGGCCTGACGCGGGCGACGATCCGGGCGCGGCGCTCCCGCCGCGCCCTCTCCACGGCCGGGGCGTTCCCCGGCCGTTTTCCTTGTCCCGGCCCCCGGGCCGGCGCGCCCTCCCCTGCCCCTGCGGCAGCGGTGCAACGGCGGCGGTTCTCCACGCGCTTCCCTGTCGCACGGGGCTTCCCCGGTCTGGCGAGGAAGGCCGGGCGGCTATAGATTACGCTTTGCGCCGGTGGTTCGCGGCGGCCTTCAACGGGCGGGGGATGTGTTCGGGCGCAGCGGGATCGGCGAAATGACGGTGTCGGCCAACGCGCCGCGGGCCGCGGCGCCGCGCGGACCGGGCGGCGACGACGGCCGCTCGGGCACCGCCATCGTCACCCGGACCAAGACTCGTACCAAGCGCCCGAACCTGTACCGCGTGCTCCTGCTCAACGACGACTACACCCCGATGGAGTTCGTCGTGCACGTGCTGGAGCGGTTCTTCAACAAGTCGCGGGAGGACGCGACCCGGATCATGCTGCACGTCCACCACAACGGCGTCGGCGAATGCGGCATCTATACCTACGAGGTGGCGGAGACCAAGGTGACCCAGGTCATGGACTTCGCCCGCAAGCACCAACATCCCCTCCAGTGCGTTATGGAGAAGAAGTAGCCCGTCCCGCCAGCCACAGAGGCCCCCTTTGCCGAGCTTTTCCCGAAGCCTTGAACAGGCCCTCCATCGCGCTCTCGCCCTCGCCGGCGAGCGGCGGCACGAATACGCCACCCTGGAGCACCTGCTCCTCGCGCTGGTCGACGACCAGGACGCGGCGGCGGTCATGCGGGCCTGCAACGTCGACCTCGATGCGCTCCGGCGCAACCTGATCGAGTACGTCGACACGGAACTGTCGAACCTCGTCACCGACGGGCGCCAGGATTCCAAGCCGACGGCGGGCTTCCAGCGGGTCATCCAACGGGCGGTCATCCACGTCCAGTCCTCGGGCCGGGAGGAGGTCACGGGCGCCAACGTGCTCGTGGCCATCTTCGCCGAGCGCGAGAGCCACGCGGCGTACTTCCTGCAGGAGCAGGACATGACCCGCTACGACGCGGTGAACTACATCAGCCACGGCATCGCCAAGCGGCCGGGCCTGTCCGAGACCCGCGCCCCCCGCGGCGCGGAGGAGGAGAGCCCGAACGAGCGCCCGACCGGCGAGGAGCCGGACGGCCGCCAGAAGAAGAAGGGCGACGCGCTCGAGGCCTACTGCGTCAACCTCAACAAGAAGGCGAAGGAGGGCAAGATCGACCCGCTGATCGGCCGCGAGGCCGAGGTCCAGCGCACGATCCAGGTCCTGTGCCGGCGCCAGAAGAACAACCCGCTCCTCGTCGGCGATCCCGGCGTCGGCAAGACCGCCATCGCCGAGGGCCTCGCCCGCAAGATCGTGCGCAACGAGGTGCCGGAGGTGCTCGAGAACGCGACCGTGTTCGCCCTCGACATGGGCACGCTGCTCGCCGGCACCCGCTACCGGGGCGACTTCGAGGAGCGCCTCAAGCAGGTCGTCAAGGAGATCGAGCAGCACCCGAACGCCATCATGTTCATCGACGAGATCCACACCGTGATCGGTGCCGGGGCGACGTCGGGGGGCGCGATGGACGCCTCGAACCTGCTCAAGCCGGCGCTCGCCTCCGGCACCCTGCGCTGCATCGGCTCGACGACCTACAAGGAGTACCGGCAGTACTTCGAGAAGGACCGGGCGCTGGTGCGCCGGTTCCAGAAGATCGACGTCAACGAGCCGTCGATCCCGGACACGATCGAGATCGTGAAGGGGCTCAAGCCCTATTTCGAGGAGTTCCACAAGCTCAAGTACACCAACGACGCGGTGAAGGCGGCGGTGGAGCTGTCGGCGCGCTACATCAACGACCGCAAGCTGCCCGACAAGGCGATCGACGTCATCGACGAGACCGGCGCCTCGCAGATGCTCGTGCCGGAGAGCCGGCGCCGCAAGACCATCGGCGTCAAGGAGATCGAGGCGACCGTCGCCACCATGGCGCGCATCCCGCCCAAGACCGTGTCGAAGGACGACGCCGAGGTGCTGGCCCATCTCGAGGACAACCTGAAGCGGGTGGTCTACGGGCAGGAGAAGGCGATCGAGGCGCTGACCTCGGCGATCAAGCTCGCCCGGGCCGGCCTGCGCGAGGCCGAGAAGCCGATCGGCAGCTACCTGTTCGCCGGCCCGACCGGCGTCGGCAAGACCGAGGTGGCGAAGCAGCTCGCCAATTCCCTCGGGGTCGAGCTCCTGCGCTTCGACATGTCGGAATACATGGAGCGGCACACGGTGAGCCGGCTCATCGGCGCCCCACCCGGCTATGTCGGCTTCGACCAGGGCGGGCTCCTGACCGACGGCATCGACCAGCATCCGCATTGCGTCCTCCTCCTCGACGAGATCGAGAAGGCGCATCCGGACCTGTTCAACATCCTCCTGCAGATCATGGACCACGGGAAGCTGACCGACCACAACGGCAAGCAGGTCGACTTCCGCAACGTGATCCTGATCATGACCTCGAACGCCGGCGCCGCCGACCTCGCCCGGCCCGCCTACGGCTTCACCCGCACCAAGCGGGAGGGGGACGACCAGGAGGCGATCTCCAAGCTGTTCGCGCCGGAATTCCGCAACCGGCTCGACGCGGTGATCTCCTTCAGCCACCTGCCGAAGGAGGTGGTGGCGAAGGTGGTCGACAAGTTCGTCCTCCAGCTCGAGGCCCAGCTCGCCGACCGCAACGTCACCATCGAGCTGTCCGACGAGGCCCGCGACTGGCTCATCGAACACGGCTACGACGAGGCGATGGGCGCCCGCCCGATGGCGCGGCTCATCCAGACCACGATCAAGACGCCGCTCGCCGACGAGGTCCTGTTCGGCAAGCTCAAGAACGGCGGCGCGGTGCGGGTCGTGAAGCTCGCGGAGGAGGGCGGGGCGGAGAAGCTCGGCTTCGAGTACCCGGAAGGTCCCGTCCTGCCGAAGCCCGAGAAGGACGTCACCGAGGCGGTGAAGAAGCGCAAGCGCAAGCCGCGCCTCTACACCAAGAAGCCGTCGAAGCCCAAGGGCCCGACCGGCGGTTCGGTGCGCACCGTGCCCAAGGTGCCGCTCGTCAAGGCGTGACGGCGCGCCGCGCAGGAGGGGGCGGCGCTCCGGCGCCGCCCGTGCTATGAGGCCGGCATGAGCAGCGAGATCCACGAGGGACCGCTCGAGCCCGCCGCCGAGCCGCGGGCGAGCCCGAAGCTGTCCTGGCGCGAGAAGCGCTGGGAGCGGCGCCGGCGCCGCCGGCGCACGGAGGAGCTGCTCGGCTGGATCTTCGTGCCGCTGATCGTGCTCGCCTGCTACTGGCTCGTGGTCACGATCCTCGACGGCCTCGGCACCTCGCCCTCCGCCATCGTCGCCGGCATCCGCCAGGTCCTCTCCGGCGGCGGACCCGTCCAGCCGTAGCAGTCCTTACCCGAGCGCCGCCCGGATCCGCTCGGCGAGCGCCGCGAGCTTGTCGTTCGGGGCCATCTCGCCCGTGTGCGGGCGCAGGGACACGCCTTCCCAGCGCGGCAGGATGTGGACGTGCAGGTGGAACACCACCTGGCCGCCGGCGCTCTCGTTGAACTGCTGGATCGTGAGCCCGTCGGCGCCCATCGCCTTCTGCACCGCGCGGGCGACCTTCTGCACGCTCGCCATGGTGCGGGCGAGGGTCTCCTCCGACACGTCGAGGATGTTGCGGGCCGGCGTCTTCGGGATCACCAGCACGTGCCCCTCGGCGCGGGGCATGATGTCCATGAGGGCGAGCGTGTGCTCGTCCTCGTAGACCTTGTGGCAGGGCAGCTCCCCGCGCAGGATCTTGGCGAAGACGTTGTTCTGGTCGTAGGCAGCCATCGCGCGCTCCGCTTCGGTTCGCGGAAGGAGTCCCGCGCCGGCCCGCCGCCGTCAAGCGCCTCCGGTCGCTCTGCCCAAGATCGCTCGGCAAGTCGGGCGGATCGGGATGAGGGTCGACGCTTCCGGCAGCGGGAGCCGCGAAGGGGATCTGTCGGCGGGGCGCTGCGAGCCCCTCACGCCCGCTCAGTCGATCACCTCGTCGGCGCGAGCCAGGAACGCGCTCGAGATCACGAGGCCCCGCGCCTTGGCCGTTCTCATGTTCACCAGAAGTTCGAGCTTCGTCGGCAGCTCGATGGGCAAGTCGCCGGGCGCTTGGCCCTTGAGGATCTTGTCCACGAAGGCGGCCGAGCGCCGGTAGGCGTCCGCCAGATTGTAGCCGTACGACACCAATCCACCCTCTTCGACCATCTCCCGCCAGGTATAGAAATCCGGCAAGCGGATCCGGTTGGCGAACTCGATGATCTCATGCCGGCGTGAATAGGTCAGGCCGTCTCCGAAGACGAGAAGAGCGTCTGCCCTGCCTTCTCCCGCTATGGAGACGAACGCCTCCCGCAGCGCGGAGATGTTTCGCACCTCGTAGGAGGCGAGCGCCATGCCGAAGCGCTTGGCCGCGTCCTCGGTCGCCGTCCACGAGCTTTGCATCCCGAGGACTTCCGGGTTCCAGAGAACGGCAACGCGCGCGACATCCTTGTTCAGCTCCTTGAGAAGCTGGACCCGCAGCCCCCAGGTCTCGGCGGTGACGTCCGCCGACAAGCCGGTGATGTTGCCACCAGGGTGGGAGAAGCTGTTCACGAACCCGCTCGCGACCGGCTCGTTGAGCACGGTCCCGACGATCGGGACGGACTTGGAGGCCCGCATCGCCGCGACCACCGACGTGTTGGGACCGACGACGATCACATCCGGTTTGGCGGAAACGAGCTCGGCGGCGAGAGCGTCGAGCTGTTCCATCCGGCCCTCGGCGAAGCGGTGGTCGTAGACCACGTCGCGGCCCTCCTCGTAGCCGAGAGCCCGCAGACCGTCGTGCAGCGCCTTCGCGAGGTGCCACACCCGATCCTTCTGCGTCGTCATGAGAATGGCCACGCGATGGGGTCTGTCCGCCCGCTGCGCATACGATGCCGTGGGCCACAAGACTCCGCACACGAGGATCCCGAGGAAACCGCGGCGCGTCATGAGCACCTCCCGCATACGCGGACCTGCTCTGGCCAGCAGTAAAGCACGCGCGGCCGTATCACGCCAGTTCGAGAGTTCCTCGACGACGGAAGGCGCGTTAATCCTCCGCCCCGCGGCGGAATGGCAGCGCCTGGGCCAGCTCGCGGCCGGCGGCCTGCACGTAGAGGCGCTCGCGCGTCAGGTAGTCCTCGACGGCGCGGCGCAGCGCCGGGTCGGCGATGTCGTGGGCCGAGTAGGTGGTGACCGGCCGGTAGCCGCGGGCGAGCTTGTGCTCCCCCTGCGCCCCGGCCTCGACCCGCCCGAGGCCCTGCGCGATCGCGTAGTCGATGGCCTGATAGTAGCAGAGCTCGAAATGCAGGAACGGCCGGTCCTCGACGCAGCCCCAGTTGCGCCCGAACAGGGCGCCGTCGCCGACGAAATTGATCGCGCCGGCGATGTGGCGCCCGGCGCGCTTCGCCATCACCAGCACCACGCGCTGGCGCATCCGCTCGCCGATCAGGGAGAAGAAGCGGCGGTTGAGATAGGGCCGCCCCCATTTGCGCGAGCCGGTATCCATGTAGAAGGCGAAGAAGGCGTCCCAGTGCGCCTCGGTGATGTCGCCGCCGGTCAGGACCTCGATGACGAGGCCCTCTTGCGCCTCCCGGCGCTCGCGCCGGATGGCCTTGCGCTTGCGCGACGAGAGGGCCTGCAAGAAATCCTCGAAGCTGCCGTAGCCCTCGTTGAACCAGTGGAACTGCTGGTCGGTGCGCTGGAGGAAGCCCTGCGCCCCGAGCGCCTCCCAATCCGCCTTCGGCAGGAACGTGAGGTGGAGCGAGGAGGCGCCCGCCTGCCGGCGCAGGGCGCGCAGACCCTCGATCAGGGCGGCGCGGGCCGGCTCGCCGCCCGCCGGCGAAACGAGCAGGCGCGGCCCCGCCACGGGCGTGAAGGGGACGGTGACCTGGAGCTTCGGATAGTAGCGCCCGCCGGCCCGGGCATAGGCCTCGGCCCAGCCGTGGTCGAAGACGTACTCGCCCTGCGAATGGGATTTCAGATAGCACGGCGCCGCCGCGACGAGGCGGCCCGCATCCTCGACGATCACGTGGAGCGGCAGCCAGCCGCTGCGCCCGCCGACGCAGCCCGAATCCTCGAGCGCGGACAGGAAAGCGTGGGAGACGAAGGGGTTGCCGGCGGATGCCGAGGTGCCGTCGCAGCCCGCGCAGGCGTCCCAGGCCGCGGCGGGGATCGCCGAAAGGCCCTGCGCGACCCGGACCGTCAGCGCGGCCTCGCCCTCGCCCGTCATCGGCCCGACCTAAGGGCCGGCCGCCGACCCGGCAAGGTGCTCACGAAGGCCGGAGTCCCTCGAAGACCATCTGGTCGGCGTGCGCGGCCGCCCGGCGTCGGTCCTCCTCGGTCCGCACGGTCCAGGTCATGACCGGCATGCGGCCGAGATGGCGACACAGGAAGGGGGCGGCGCTCGGCAGGTCGGCGACGCGCCAGGACAGGAAGTCCGGCGCCGTCTCGGCGAGGTGGAGCAGGTTGCCCATGGCGTGCTTCTGCGCCGGGGCGAGGGTCGCCCAGTCCGGGTGCTCGTAGCGGCTCTCGGCGACGATGCCCCGCGGCAGGTCGGGGGCGAGCGCCCGCAGGGCCGCCACCACCGCCGGGTCGAACGACTTCGCCGCGACCGGGCCCCCATAGCCGCGCAGGACCTCCACCGTCCGGCGGGTCAGGCGCAGGTCGCCGTCGAACCGGCTCTTGATCTCGACGACGAGCGGCACCCGCCCGGCGATGCGGTCGAGGAAGGCGGACAACGTCGGAATGCGGTCGGCGGTCGCCCCGACGGCGAGCCCGGCGAGCTCCGCAGCGCGGCGCTCGCGCACGGGGCCCCGGGCCTCCGTGAGCCGGTCGAGGGTGTGGTCGTGGAAGACCACCGCCTCCCCGTCGGCGGTGTCCTGCACGTCGCATTCGATGGCGAAGCCGCCGGCGATGGCGGCGTCCGCGGCCGAGATCGTGTTCTCCAGGATCCCGGCGGCCCGGTCGTGCAGGCCGCGATGGGCGATCGGCCGCGCGACGAGCCAGGAGCGGGCGCTCATGCGACCTCGAACATCCCCTCGACCTCGACGGCGGCGTCCAGCGGCAGCTCGGCGACGCCGATGGTCGATCGGGCGTGCCGGCCCCGGTCCCCGAACGCCTCCACCATCAGGTCGGAGGCACCGTTCATCACCGGCGCCAGCGCGGCGAAATCGGGCGTCGCGTTGATGAAGCCGCCGAGGCGCACGCAGCGCACCACCTTGTCGAGGTCGCCGACCGCCGCCTTGAGCTGGGCCAGGAGGTTGATCCCGCACAGGCGGGCCGCCTCCTTGCCGGTCTCGGGAGAAACCTCTCGTCCGAGCTTGCCCTTGTGGGCGTCGGCGAGCTTGCCGTCGAGGCCGAGGCAGAGCTGGCCCGAGATCACCACCAGCCGACCCGTGCGCACGAAGGGCACGTAGTTGGCGACCGGGGCCGCCGGCTGCGGCAGCACGATCCCGAGTTCCGAAAGCCGCTTGTCGACCGCGCTCATCGCCTTCTCCCGAGGGCTTTCTGTCCGAAGCCCGGCCCGGAGGCAAGGACCTCGACGCGCCCTCCCCGCGCGGGAGCGCCTACGGCCGGCCGCGGGCGACGCGCTCGATCTCGGCGCGGACGAGGCGCTCGACGAGGCTCGGCAGGTTGTCGTCGAGCCAGGCCCGCAGCATCGGCTTCAGCATCTCGCGCACGAGGTCCTCGAGGGTGCGGGCGTTGTTCGAGAGCACGGTGTGCGCCAGCATGTTGAAGGCGTCGGTCACGGCCGCGTCCGTCGCGCCGGAGATGAGCCGCTCGGCGGGTTCCGGCTTCGGCGCCTCCCGCGCGAGCGGCGGCGGCTGGACGAAGCTCCTGGCCGGCTCGATCGGCTGGGCGGGGCGTGCGGCTTCCGCAGCGGGCGTCACGGGGGGCGGCGCGGCGGCGGACGGCTCCGCCGGGGCCGGCTCGAGGTCGCGGAACGAGATGTCGTTCGGGTCGACGGTGAGCGGCGGGCGCGCCGGGGCGAGCTCGGCGAGGTCGAGGATGTCGTCGGCCGCGGACGAGGGCGGCTCGCTCGCGGCGGGGGCCTGCGGCCGCGCCGCCTCCTGGTCGTCGGCGATGATGCGCCGGATGGAGGCGAGGATCTCCTCCATCGACGGGTCCTGCGTCTTCGCGTTGGCTGCGCCCATGCCTCGTCCCCGCCGACATCGTGCGACGAATCAAGCCCTTGTCCCGAACTATTCCATGCCGGGACGAAGGCACAACCCGCAGGGGCGCCGCACGAACAGGAAACCGCTAGAAGACGAAGCCCGGCTCGGCCCGGAACGCCGGCAGGGTCGGCCCGGCGGCGTCGAAGACGGAGCGGGCACCGAAGGCGTCGCCCGCGCGCACGTACAGCATCGCCCGACGGGCGCTGCCGACCCGCTCGAGGCAGGCGAGGCGGCCGCCGTCGGTGAGCTGGTCGAGGAGCGCCTGCGGGCGCCGCTCGACGAGGCCGTTGACGAGGATCACCTCGTAGGGCGCCCCGTCGGGCCAGCCGCGCTCGAGGGGCCCCGCGACCGTCTCGACCCCGTCGATGCCGCAGGCGGCGAGGCGCTCGCGGGCGGCCCGCGCCATGGCCTCGCTCGATTCGAGGGCGGTGACCTGCGCGCCGAGGCGCGCGAGGACCGCGGCGGTGTAGCCGAGCCCGCCCGCCACATCGAGCGCCTTCGCCCCGGAGACGACCCCGAGCATCTGGATCATGCGCCCGGTCACCATCGGCTTCAGCATGAGGCGCCGCTCGGCCCCCTCGATCCCGTCCGAGACCGGCGGGTCCTGGTCGCTGTAGGCGAAGGCCTCGTGGCCGGGCGCGACGAAGCGCTCCCGCGGCAGGGCCCCCATCACGTTCAGGACCGGGATGTCGTTGACGTCGTAGGTCCGCAGCTGGCCGTCGATCATGTTGCGGCGCGCTTGCGCGAAATCGAGCATGGAAGCCTCTTCGAGCGGGACGCCCGGCGCGCCGTCTCTAGGGCGAGCGCCCCGGGGAAGGCAAGCGGCGGCCGCGCCGCCGCGCCGTTCTTTCCGCGCGCTCGCCGGCGCCGCTCAGAACCTCACCAGGAGCTGCCCCTTGAAGCCGTGTTCGGAGGCGCGGCTCGAGAGCTGGCTCGAATACGCGGCGGTGAGCGTGATCGCGTCGGAGACGCGCCAGTCGATGGCGGTCTCGGTGACGAGGACGTTGCGGTCGAGGGGCGCGCCGAGGATCTCGAACGGCGTCGCGGCGGCCGAGCGGAACGCCAGCAGCGCGTCCGGCCGCACGTCCCCGAAGGTGCGCCGGAACCCGGTCATGCCCCGGATGACGATCGGCGCGTCGAAGGGCCGCCACTCGCTCCGGATGCCGACCGTGCCGTAGGCGAGGTCGTGGTCGCGCGACAGGCCGACGAGGGCCGCCGCCCCGCCGCCCTCCGCGAACCGATCCCGGTGCACCGTGAGGGCGGTGACGCCGACGAACGGCTCCAGCACCGATCGGGGGAAGAGCGACAAGCGCGTGCCGAGTTCGCCGAAGGCCTGCGCCGTGTGGCCCTTCACCGAGGCCCGAACCCGGTCGGCGAAGCCCGGGAACATCACCGTGCGCAGGGTGTCGGTCTCCTGGCCGGCGTAGGAGGCGCCGAGCCGCAGGTTCACGGGCCCGAGAGACGTCCCTCCGTAGACGGCCGCGAAGACCCGGTCGGTCGTGCCC
>DATLFZ010000210.1:0-2780 GCA_035540795.1 Beijerinckiaceae bacterium
TTCTTGTCGAGGAAAAGCGTGAATGCCTCGTCGAACGTTAGCGCGGCATCGAGGCCCTGGATCCGCTGCTCGACGATGGCTCGCGCGCGTTCTCGGGCGGCCTGCAGCGTCCACGTGGGATACGGCCCGATTGTCTGCCGGGTGCCGCTTCCAACCATCACGAAGAAGGTCTTGCGGCCACCCGCATTCACCCGCAGGCCGAGTGGCGAGAGGGTGTCGTAGACGTGGCGGTACCCGCCTGTGGGCGGCTTTAGGCGCTGAAGCGCGGCATCCGTGATTTGAACGCGGTCGGCTCGCATTTGCACTCTCCTTGCACTTCGAAGCGTGTTTTCCCCGGTGCTGGGATGTGACGCAGTGTGCAAGCGGCAAAGAGCCTAACACATTGAGCAGACAAAGAAAACGTGCGCTATGTCCACCTATGTGGCACGTTTCGCGGCTGATTAGGAAACCGCTGCTCTGTCCGGCTGAGCTACGGGACCGTGGGGGCAGTTTCGTCGAGGGGGCGGCTCCTTGTCCAGCCGGCGGACCGGCTCACGCCCCGATGCTCTCCCGGAGCATGGCGGCGTAGTCTTGCGCGGTGCAGGGGCGCGGGTTCGAGGGGGTCGAGTGGTCCTTCTCGGCCTTGTCGGCGATGTCTGGGATCACGCGCGCCGGCACGCCCATCGCGCGGAGCGACGCCGGCAGGCCGAGGCGGGCGTTGAGGTCCTCGACCCAGGCCGCAAGGTCGGTGTCGGGCGAAAGGCCCATCGCCTGCGCGAGGCGGGCGTACTTGTCGCCCACATGGCCCGCGTTGAAGCGCAGGACCGGCGGCAGCAGCACGGCGTTGAGGGTGCCGTGGTGCAGGGAGGGCTCCTTGAGGGAGCCCAGCGCGTGGGAGAGGCCGTGCACCGCGCCGAGCCCCTTCTGAAACGTCATGCCCCCTTCGAGGGCGCCGATCATCAGCTCCCGGCGCGCCTCCCGGTCGGACCCGTCCGCCACCGCGCGCTCGAGATTCCTGGCGATGCGCCCGGCGCCGTCCAGCGCGATCGCCTCCGCCGGCGGGTTGTCCCGCGGCGACAGGAAGGTCTCGACGCAGTGGGAGAGGGCGTCCATGCCGGTCGCCGCGGTGAGCCGCGGCGGCAGGCCGAGCGTGAGGTCGGGGTCGCAGATCGCCCGGCGCGGGATGAGATGCGGGGAGATCAGCCCGAGCTTGCGCCCGTCCGACAGGTTCATGAGCGAGCCGCGGCCGACCTCGCTGCCCGTGCCGGCGGTGGTCGGGATCGCGATCACCGGCGCCACCTTGTCGGTGATGCGGGCGATGCCGCCCTCGATGGCGGCATACTGAGACAGCGGCTCCGGGTGCGTGGCGAGGATCGCCACCGCCTTGGCGAGGTCGATGGGCGAGCCGCCGCCGAGGGCGATCAGCCCGTCGCAGCGTTCCGCCCGGTACTGTGCGAGCGCCCGCAGCGCCGCTTCCTCGGTAGGGTTCGTCGGCACGTCGTCGAAGACGAGGCGCGGGACGGCGCCGATCGCGGCATACAGCCGGTCGAGGAGCCCGGCGGCCGCCACCCCCTTGTCGGTGACGACGAGCGGGCGCTTCAGGCCGAGCGCGGCGAGGTCCTCGGGCAGCTCGGCGAGGACGCCGGAGCCGAAGCGGATCGTGGTCAGGTAGGTGATCAGCGCCATCGGGACCTCTTCACCCCACCGCCTGGGGGGTCTTGACGACGAACGGGGTGCGCATGGTGACGAGCTCTTCCGCCGCGGTCGGGTGGACCGCGACGGTGCGGTCGAAATCCGCCTTGGTCGCGCCCATCGTCACCGCGACGCCGGCGAGCTGGATCATCTCGCCCGCGTCGTGGCCGAGGACGTGGACGCCGACGACCCGGTCGGAGGGGCCGTCGACGACGAGCTTCATCAGGGTGCGCTCGTCCCGGCCCGAGATCGTCGCCTTCATGGGCCGGAACTGCGACTTGTAGACCACGACCTCGGCGCAGTGCCGCGCCGCCGCCGCCTCGCTGTAGCCGATGGCACCGATCTCCGGGGTCGAGAACACGGCGGTGGCGATCCAGTCGTGGTCGACCTTGGTCGGACGGTCGCCGAAAACCGTGTCCGCGAAGGCATGGCCCTCGCGGATCGCGACCGGCGTGAGGTTCGCCCGGTTGGTCACGTCGCCGACCGCGTAGATCGAGGGCACCGCGGTTTGCGAATAGGCGTCGACCGGGATGGCGCCGACCCGGTCCGGCTGGATGCCGACCGCCTCCAGGCCGAGCCCGGCGGTGTTGGGCCGCCGGCCGGTCGCGACCAGCACCTGGTCGACGACGCGCTCAGTGCCGTCGGAGAGGACGGCCGCGATCGCGCCGCCGCGGCGCTCGAGGCGCTCGACCGTGCGGCCGAGGGCGAGCTCGATGCCGCGCGCGGCGTAGGCTTCGCCCAGGGCGTCGCGGATGTCCTCGTCGAAGCCGCGCAGGAGCTTGTCGCCCCGGTGCAGCAGGGTGACGCGGCTGCCGAGCCCCGAAAAGACGCCGGCGAACTCCACGGCGATGTAGCCGCCGCCGATCACCAGGATGCGCTCGGGCAGGCGGTCGAGGTGAAAGACCTCGTTCGAGGTGATGCCGAGCTCGCCGCCGGGGATCTCGGGCTCCTTCGTCGGCCGGGCGCCGACGGCGATGAGCGGCTTCGACGTCGACCTCTTCGTGATCGGGGGCGGGTCGGGCGGCGTGCGCGCGGCCCGCATCGCCGCCGGGCACGGCGCCAAGGTGATGCTCGCCGAGGAGGACCGCATGGGCGGCACCTGCGTCATC
>DATLFZ010000211.1:0-7790 GCA_035540795.1 Beijerinckiaceae bacterium
CTGCCGAAGAAGCTCGTGGTGATCGGCGCCAGACCGAGCCGAGTTCGAGCCCGATCACGCCGACGCCGATCACCACGAGCTTCTTCGGCAGGCGCTCGAGCTCGAGGGCGCCGGTCGAGGAGACCACCACCTTCTCGTCGATGTCGATGCCGGGAAGCCGGGCCACCTCCGACCCGGTGGCGATGACGACGTTGCGGGTCTCGAGGACCTGGTTGCCGTCCTCGCCCGCGACCTCGACGCGGCCGACGGCGGCGATGCGGGCGGTGCCGAAAAAGGCGTCGATCTTGTTCTTCTTGAGCAGGAACTCGACGCCCTTGGTGTTGCCGTCGACCGCCTCCTGCTTGAACGCGAGCATCTTGGCGAGGTCGAGCTTCGGGGCGCCGACCGCGATGCCGAGGTCGCCGAAATGGCGTGCCTCCTCGAACAGCTCGGACGCGTGCAGGAGCGCCTTCGAGGGAATGCAGCCGACGTTGAGGCAGGTGCCGCCGTGCGTCTTGCGCTTCTCCACCACGGCCGTCCGCAGGCCGAGCTGGGCGGCGCGGATGGCGCAGACGTAGCCCCCCGGGCCGGTTCCGATGACGACGAGATCGTAGGACATGGGCACCCCGACTCCCGGGCGAGGCCGGGTCGCCGCGGGCTTGGCAAGACCGGACGGCGCGGTCAAGCCCGGCGATCACTCGGCGGCGGAGCGGCGGGCGCGCCAGCGTCGGGCGAGCTCCTCGACGACCGGCGTCTCGAGCCGGATCCGGGTCGCGTCCGGGCACAGGTCGATCTCGTGGCCGGGTTCGTCGAGGTTCCAGCCGAAGGAACGGCCGTGCTCCTGCACGGCGACTGTCTGGAAATACGCCTCGTCCCTGAGCGGCGCGAAGATCGGCCCGGTGGCGATCATCTCGGTGAAGTCGAGCTCGCCGGAGAAGCCGACGTCGAAGGTCATTTGCGCCTCCGCATCGCCGAAGATGGCATGAAGATGCGGCGGCAGGTGATCCTTCAGGTGGATCGCAATCCGAACGCCGTCGACGATCGCGATGGTCGGCACGAGCCGGGCAGCTCCGGCAGCCGGCTCACAGATCCAGCACCAGCCGGGCCGGGTCCTCCAGCGCCTCCTTGACCCGCACCAGGAAGGTCACCGCCTCCTTGCCGTCGACGATGCGGTGGTCGTAGCTGAGCGCGAGGTACATCATCGGGCGCACCACGACCTGGCCGCCGCGGACCACCGGGCGGTCCTCGATGCGGTGCATGCCCAGGATGCCCGACTGGGGGGCGTTGAGGATCGGCGTCGACATGAGCGAGCCGTAGATGCCGCCGTTGGTGATCGTGAAGGTGCCGCCCTGCATCTCCTCGATCTTGAGCTGGCCGTCGCGGGCGCGCCTGCCGAACTCGGCGATCGTCTTCTCGATGCCGGCGATGGAGAGCCGGTCGGCGTCGCGCACCACCGGCACGACGAGGCCCTTCTCGGTGCCGACGGCGATGCCGACGTGGTAGTAGTTCTTGTAGACGATGTCCTGGCCGTCGATCTCGGCGTTGACCGCGGGCAGCTCCTTCAGCGCCTGCACGCAGGCCTTCACGAAGAAGCCCATGAAGCCGAGCTTGGTGCCGTGCTTCTTCTCGAACACGTCCTTGTACTGCCGGCGCAGCTCCATGACTGCGCCCATGTCGACGTCGTTGAACGTCGTCAGCATGGCGGCGGTGTTCTGCGCGTCCTTGAGGCGCCGGGCAATGGTCTGGCGCAGCTTGGTCATGCGCACGCGCTCTTCGCGCGAGGCGTCGTCGGAGGCAGAGGGCGCGCGCACCGGCGCGGGAGCGGGCGGCGCCTCCGCCCGGACGCTCGTGGCGATCGCCGCCAGCATGTCGCCCTTGGTGACGCGGCCGTCCTTGCCGCTGCCCGCCACCTGCGCCGGGTCGAGCCCGCTCTCCTTGGCGATGCGGCCGACGGCGGGGCCGTGTTCCTTGCCGGCGGCGGGCTTCGCCGCCGCCTCGCTGTGGCTGCCGTAGCCGGCCGAGGCCCCGCTGGCGCCGTCCTTGGCCGGCGGCGCCTTGGCGGGGGCGGGCTTGGCAGCCGGCTTCGCGTCCTTCGCCTTGGCCCCGCCCTCCTCGATCGAGCCGAGCACGGCGCCCGGCTCCACGGTGGCCCCGTCCTTGGCGAGGATGTCGCCGAGCACGCCGGCGGCGGGGGCGTTGACCTCGAGCGTCACCTTGTCGGTCTCGAGCTCCACCAGGGGCTCGTCCGCCTCGACCCGGTCGCCGGGCTGCTTGAACCAGCGGCCGATCGTGGCCTCGCTGACGGATTCGCCGAGGGTCGGGACGCGGATTTCGGTGGCCATGGTCGTCTTTTCGGTCGGGGCGCGGGGCCCGGGGGTGGCGGCGCGGCTTTAGCACGCCGCCAACTTTCACGCGAAGGCGGCGTCGAGGAACGCGGCGAGCTCGGCCATGTGGCGCGACATCAGCCCGGTCGCGGTCGCCGCGGAGGGCGGCCGGCCGACGTAGCGCGGGCGCTTCGCCTTGGCGGGGGAGTGGTTGAGCGCCCACTCGATATAGGGCTCGACGAAGGTCCAGGAGCCCATGTTCCTCGGCTCCTCCTGGCACCACACCAGGTCGGCGTTGCGGAAGCGGCCGAGCTCCTGCGCGATCGCCTTGACCGGGAACGGGTAGAGCTGCTCGACGCGCAGCAGGTAGACGTCGTCGATGCCGCGCTTCTCGCGCTCCTCGAGGAGGTCGTAATAGACCTTGCCGGTGCAGAGCACGACCCGGCGGACCTTGTCGTCGGCGACGAGGCCGGGGCCGCCCTGAAGGTCGTCCCACAGCACCCGCCGGAAGGCGCTGCCCTCGGCCATCTCTTCGAGCGTCGAGATGCAGCGCTTGTGGCGCAGGAGCGACTTCGGCGTCATCAGGACGAGGGGCTTGCGGAAGTCGCGCTTCAGCTGCCGGCGCAGGACGTGGAAGTAGTTGGCCGGGGTCGAGCAGTAGGCGACCTGCATGTTGTCCTCGGCGCACATCTGCAGGAAGCGCTCGAGGCGGGCCGAGGAATGCTCCGGCCCCTGGCCCTCGTAGCCGTGCGGAAGCAGGCAGACGAGGCCCGACATGCGCAGCCACTTGCGCTCGCCCGAGGAGATGAACTGGTCGAACACGACCTGCGCGCCGTTGGCGAAGTCGCCGAACTGGGCCTCCCACAGGGTGAGGGCGTTCGGCTCGGCGAGCGAGTAGCCGTACTCGAAGCCGAGCACCGCCTCCTCCGACAGCATCGAGTTGATGACCTCGTAGCGGGCCTGGCCGTCGCCGATCCGGTTGAGGGGCGTGTGGCGCTCCTCGGTCTCCTGGTCGAGGAGCACCGAGTGACGCTGGGAGAAGGTGCCGCGCTCCACGTCCTGGCCGGACAGGCGGATCGGGTGGCCTTCGAGCAGGAGCGAGCCGAAGGCGAGCGCCTCCGCGGTCGCCCAGTCGATGCCCTCGCCGGTCTCGATCATGCGCTTGCGGTTGTCGAGGAAGCGCTGGATCGTCCGGTGGACCCGAAAACCGTCCGGCACGCGGGTGATGCCGGCGCCGATCCGCTTGAGGGTCTCGACCGAGACGCCGGTGCGGCCGCGGCGGGCGTCGTCCACGTCCTCGCGCACCGCCTTGAGGCCGGCCCAGCGGCCGTCGAGCCAGTCGGCCTTGTTCGGCTTGTAGCTCGCGGCGGTCTCGAACTCGGCCTCGAGCTTCTGGCGCCAGGCGCCCTTCATGCCCTCGACCTCGTCCTCGCGCACGATTCCGTCGGCGACGAGGCGCTTGGAATAGAGCTCGAGGGTGCTCGGGTGGCTGCGGATGACCTTGTACATCCGCGGCTGGGTGAAGGCCGGCTCGTCGCCCTCGTTGTGGCCGAAGCGCCGGTAGCAGAACATGTCGATGACGACCGGCTTCTGGAACTTCTGCCGGTACTCGGTGGCGACCTTGGCGGCGAACACCACCGCCTCCGGATCGTCGCCGTTGCAGTGGAAGATCGGCGCCTCGACCATCTTGGCGACGTCCGAGGGATAGGGCGAGGAGCGCGAATAGCGCGGGTTCGTCGTGAAACCGATCTGGTTGTTGACGATGAAGTGGAGCGAGCCGCCGGTGCGGTGGCCCTTGAGCCCGGACAGGCCGAAGCACTCGGCCACCACGCCCTGGCCGGCGAAGGCGGCGTCGCCGTGGATGAGGAGCGGCATCACCGAGGTGCGCCGCTCGGGCGGATCGCCGTACTGGTCCTGCTTGGCGCGGACCTTGCCCAGTACGACTGGGTCGACGATCTCGAGATGGGAGGGGTTCGCGGTCAGCGACAGGTGGACCCGGTTGCCGTCGAACTCCCGATCCGAGGAGGCGCCGAGGTGGTACTTCACGTCGCCCGAGCCTTCCACCTCGTCGGGGGCGTAGGAGCCGCCCTTGAACTCGTGGAAGATCGCCCGGTGCGGCTTGCCCATGACCTGCGCCAGCACGTTGAGCCGGCCGCGATGGGCCATGCCGAAGGCGATCTCCTTGCAGCCGAGCGCGCCGGAGCGCTTGATGATCTGTTCGAGGGCCGGGATCATCGCCTCGCCGCCGTCGAGGCCGAAGCGCTTCGTCCCGGTGTATTTCAGGTCAAGGAACTTCTCGAACCCTTCCGCCTCGACGAGCTTGTTGAGGATCGCCCGCTTGCCCTCGCGGGTGAAGGTGATCTCCTTGTCCGGCCCCTCGATGCGCTCCTGGATCCAGGCCTTCTCGGCCGGGTCGGAGATGTGCATGAACTCGACGCCGAGGGTCTGGCAGTAGGTCCGCTCCAGGATCGCGACGATCTCGCGGATGGTGCCGAATTCGAGCCCGAGCACCTTGTCGAGGAAGATCTTGCGATCCCAGTCGCCCTCGGCGAAGCCGTAATGGGACGGGTGGAGCTCCTCCTGGTCGACGCGCGGCTCGAAGCCGAGCGGGTCGAGATGGGCGTGGAGATGGCCCCGCATCCGGTAGGCGCGGATCATCATGAGGGCGCGCACCGAGTCCCGGGTCGCCTGCAGCACCTCGGCCTGGGTGATCTCGACCCCTTTCGCCTGGGCCTTGGCCTTGATCCGGTCGCCGGTCGCCTTGGCGACCTCGCCCCAGTTGCCGTCGAGGGCGGCGACGAGCTCGCCGTTCGCGGCCTCCGGCCAGCCGGGCTTCTTCCAGGAGGCGCCGCGGGCGTTCTTCTCGACGAGGGCGCCGTCGTCCTTGAGCGCGCCGAAGAAGGCCTGCCACTCGGCGTCGACCGCGGTCGGATCCTGCTGGTAGCGGGCGTAGAGATCCTCGATCCAGGCGGCGTTGCCGCCCCACAGGAAGGAGGTCTGCAGGAAGGCGTCGTTGTCCTGGCGTGCCATCGCGGTCTCCTGAGCGCCACCCGGGACGGGTCCGGAACGCGGCGCGCGACGCCGCGGCCTAGCCCGGGCGCCTCACCATCCCGCTTCCGGGTCCCGCCGCCGGCCGTGCCGGTTCGGGACGACGAATGTAGATCGGGCGCTCAACAGCGCCGGATCGTGGCCTTTGTGAGATTGGTGCCGCTGATATAGGGGCCGGGACGGCGAAGGTCAGCCCCTCAGGAGTTCCGCCAGCGTGCGGCCGAGGCGGGCCGGGGACGGGGACACGCGGATGCCGGCCTCCTCCATGGCGGCGATCTTGTCCTCGGCGCCGCCCTTGCCGCCGGAGATGATCGCGCCCGCATGGCCCATGCGGCGCCCGGGCGGGGCGGTGCGGCCGGCGATGAAGCCGACCATCGGCTTCTTGCGGCCCCTGCGCGCCTCCCCGGCGAGGAAGGCGGCGGCCTCCTCCTCGGCGGCGCCGCCGATCTCGCCGATCATCACGATCGACTCGGTCGCCGGGTCCGACAGGAACATGTCGAGCACCTCGATGAACTCGGTGCCCTTGACCGGGTCGCCGCCGATGCCGACCGCCGTCGTCTGGCCGAGGCCCTCGCGGGAGGTCTGGTAGACCGCCTCGTAGGTCAGGGTGCCGGAGCGCGACACGATGCCGACCGTGCCCTTGCGAAAAATGTTGCCCGGCATGATGCCGATCTTGCACTCGCCGGCGGTCATCACGCCGGGGCAGTTCGGCCCGACGAGGCGCGACTTCGAGCCGGACAGGGCCCGCTTCACCCGCACCATGTCGAGGACCGGGATGCCTTCCGTGATGCACACGATGAGCGGCACCTCGGCCTCGATCGCCTCGCAGATCGCGTCGCCGGCCCCGGCCGGGGGCACGTAGATCACGCTCGCGTCGGCCCCGGTGCGCTCGCGCGCCTCCGCCACCGTGTCGAAGACCGGCAGGCCGAGATGCGTCGCGCCGCCCTTGCCCGGGCTCACGCCCCCGACCATGCGCGTGCCGTAGGCGATCGCCTGCTCGGAATGGAAGGTCCCGTTCTTGCCGGTGAAGCCCTGGCAGATGACCTTGGTGTTCTGGTCGATCAGGATGGACATGCGAGCGCCTGTCAGTTCGAGCGGAACGGGTTCACGACGCGGACCATGCCGTAGGTCTGATCGTGGTTGAGATCTTCGGTGTAGAGAACGGGCGCTTGGCGAGGGGCCGATTTCGGCGCGGCCTCGGCGCTCGGGAGCGAAGGAGCGCTTGGGCGGCTCATCGATCTTCCCCGTCGCCGCGTCGAGCCCGCTCGTTTCGCGTAAGCAGGCGGTCTTCGTAGAGCGCTTCTCGGTTCCAGCGGTAGTCCCGGCCGAGGCGAGCCTCCGATCGCTCCGCGAGTTCGACGAGCCGCCGCCTCGCTTCCGCGATCCGGTCCTCTTCGGACGCGACCTTGTCCAGGTCCTCGCGCACGGGACCGCTCACCCGGCCTTCTTGACCGCCGCGACGATCTTCTGCGCGGCGTCGTCGAGGTCGTCGGCGGGGATGACGTCGAGGCCGGATTCGGACAGGATCTTCTTGCCGAGCTCCACGTTCGTGCCTTCGAGGCGCACCACCAGCGGCACCTGGAGACCGACCTCCTTCACCGCCGCGACCACGCCCTCGGCGATCACGTCGCACTTCATGATGCCGCCGAAGATGTTGACCAGGATGCCCTTCACTTTCGGGTCGGCGGTGATGATCTTGAACGCGGCGCTGACCCGTTCCTTGGAGGCGCCGCCGCCCACGTCGAGGAAGTTCGCCGGCTCCGCCCCGTAGAGCTTGATGATGTCCATGGTCGCCATGGCGAGGCCGGCGCCGTTGACCATGCAGCCGATGGTGCCGTCGAGGGCGATGTAGTTGAGGTCGTGCTTGGACGCCTCGATCTCCTTCTCGTCCTCTTCCGTGACGTCGCGCAAAGCCACGATGTCGGGGTGCCGGTAGAGGGCGTTCGGGTCGAAGCCGATCTTGGCGTCGAGGCAGATCAGGCGGTCGCCCCTGGTGACGACGAGGGGATTGATCTCGAGGAGGCTCATGTCCTTGTCGAGGAAGGCCGCGTAGAGCTTGCCGACGAGGTCCTCGGCCTGCTTGGCGAGGGCGCCGGAGAGGCCGAGCGCCTGCGCCACAGCCCGGCCGTGGTGGGGCATGATGCCGGTCGCCGGATCGACCGGGATCGTGTGGATCTTCTCCGGCGTGTCGTGGGCGACCTCCTCGATGTTCATTCCGCCCTCGGTCGAGACGACGAAGGAGAGGCGCCCGGTCGCCCGGTCGACCAGCATGGACAGGTAGAACTCGGCGGCGATGTCCGAGCCCTCCTCCACGTAGAGGCGGTTGACCTGCTTGCCGGCCGGCCCGGTCTGAACCGTCACGAGGGTGCGGCCGAGCATCTGGCGGACGTTCGTCTCGACCTCGTCGAGGGAGCGCAGGACCCGCACGCCGCCCTTGTC
>DATLFZ010000212.1:0-11316 GCA_035540795.1 Beijerinckiaceae bacterium
GCGCGAGCCCCAGGCGAGGGGGTAGTGGTTCGCGAGCATCAGGAACACGACCGGCAGCGTCAGGTAGTTGTTGTGCGTCGAGCGCAGCTTCGCCTCCTTGCCGAGGCGGGGATCGGGGCTGCGGCCGGCGAGGAGGTCGGCGACCACCTTCTTCTGGTTGGGGATGATGACGAAGAACACGCTCGCCGACATCCAGGTGGCGATCATCGCCCCGGTGTGGAGGAAGGCCGCGCGGGGGTGCAGGAACAGCCCGAACCCCCAGGCCGCCGCCATGATGAACCCGAACAGCACGACCGAGAGCACGAGGTCGTGCTGCCCGAGCGGCGAGCGGCACAGCCCCTCGTAGACGAGCCAGCCGACCAGGAGGCCGGCGAGTCCGAGGGCGGCGGCCTGCCACGGCGCCAGCGCCATCACGGCCGGATCGACCATGAACAGGTCGGCCTGCAGGTAGTAGATCCACACCAGCAGGAAGAAGCCGGTGAGCCAGGTCGAATAGCTCTCCCACTTGAACCAGGTCAGCTCCTTCGGCAGCTCGGGCGGCGCGACCAGGTATTTCTGCATGCGGTAGAAGCCGCCGCCGTGCACCTGCCAGGCCTCGCCGCCGACGCCGGCGGGCAGCCCCTCGCGCCGGCGCAGGCTGAGGTCCAGGTGGATGAAGTAGAAGGACGAGCCGATCCAGGCGATGGCGGTGATCACGTGCACCCAGCGCAGGAGGTGGCTCACCCATTCGTAGAGGTGCGGTTCGATCGGCATGGGCGGGCTGGCGCGGCAGGGCGGATTCCCCCGACCCTAGGCCGCGCCGCCGGCCCTGGAAAGGGCGGGCCGCGGGCGGAGCCTTGATCTTCAAGGAACCGGGCGCGGGACGGCTCCGTTTCCTTGGGCAGGCGGGGAATTCTCCCCGACCTGCGCCCGATCGGCTGGAGCATCAGCCATGCGCAAGACAATACTCGCCGGCTTCGCCGCGCTCGCCCTCTCCCATCCCGCCGCCGCCCAGATCGCCGTCGAGAGCACGGCCTCGATCGGGCTCAGCCCCGCCCAGGAGGCCACGATCCGCCGCTACGGCCAGGAGCGGGCGGTCCGCCCCGTCATCGCCCGCGAACGGGTCGTCGTCGGCGGCCGGATCCCGGCCGGGATCGATCTCGACCCCCTGCCGCCGGAGGTGCTGGCGAGCGTTCCGCTCGTGAGCCCCTACCGCTACTTCGCCACCGACCGGGGAATCGTCATCGTCGACCCCGCCACCCGCCGGGTCGTGCGGGTCATCGATTGAGGGCGGCGCGCTTGAGGGCGTAGAGCGCGTCGAGGGCCTCGCGGGGGGAGAGGGCGTCCGGGTCGACGGCGTCGAGGGCCTCGCGCAGCGGATCGGCCGGCGGGGAAGGCGGCGCGGCCGCCGCGAACAGGGGCAGGTCGTCGACGAGGGCGCGCTTCGGCCGCTCCCGGTCCGAGCGCTCCAGCTCACCCAGAATGGTCTTGGCGCGGGCGACGACGGCGGGGGGCAGGCCGGCGAGGCGGGCGACCTGGAGCCCGTAGCTGCGGTCGGCGGCGCCCGGCACGACCTCGTGCAGGAACACGACCTCGCCGTTCCATTCCGTGACCTTCAGGGTGGCATTCGACAGGCGCGGGAGCCTGTCCGCGAGCGCCGTCAGCTCGTGGAAATGGGTCGCGAACAGGGTGCGGCAGCCGTTGACCTCGTGCAGGTGCTCGATCGCCGCCCAGGCGATGGAGAGCCCGTCGAAGGTCGCCGTGCCGCGGCCGATCTCGTCGAGGATGACCAGCGAGCGGGTGCGGGCCTGGTTCAGGATCGCCGCCGTCTCGACCATCTCGACCATGAAGGTCGAGCGGCCGCGGGCGAGGTCGTCGGCGGCGCCGACCCGCGAGAACAGCCGGTCGACGACGCCGAGATGGGCCTCCTTGGCCGGGACGAAGGAGCCCATCTGGGCGAGCACGGCGACGAGCGCGTTCTGGCGCAGGTAGGTCGACTTGCCGCCCATGTTGGGCCCGGTGACGAGGGCGATGCGCCCGCTTCCCGAGGCCCCGCCCGACAGGTCGCAATCGTTGGCGATGAACGGCACCCCGTCCCGCTTCAGCGCCGCCTCGACCACCGGGTGGCGGCCGCCGACGATGCGGAAGGCGAGGCTCGAATCGACCTTCGGGCGGGTCCAGCCGAGCCTGACGGCGAGCTCGGCGAGCGCCGCCGTCACGTCGATCACCGCGAGCGCGTCGGAGGCGGCGGCGATCGGTCCGGCGGCGGCCAGCGCCCGGGTGGACAGTTCGTCGAAGACCCCGAGCTCGATGCGCAAAGCGCGCTCGGCCGCCGAGGCGATGCGCGCCTCGAGCCCGCCGAGCTCGACGGTCGAGAAGCGCATGGCGTCGGCCATGGTCTGGCGGTGGACGAAGGTCTCCTTCCAGGGCCCGCGCAGAAAATCCTCGCCGACCGCCTGCGGCACTTCGACGAAGTAGCCGAGCATGTGGTTGTGCTTGATCCGCAGGGTCCGGCAGCCGGTCTCGGCGGCGTAGCGGGCCTGGAGCGCGGCGACGTAGCGGCGGGAATCCTGCTGCAGGGTGCGCGCCTCGTCGAGATCCGGGTCGTGACCCTCGCGGACGAAGCCGCCGTCGCGCCGGGCGAGGGGCAGGTCGTCGGCGAGCGCCGCGCCGATCGCCTCCGCCACCGCGGGATCGAGGGCGCGCAAGGCCGTCGCGGCCTCCGCCAGCTCGTCGGGCAGGTCCGGCTGCTCCGCCAGGAGCGCGCCGAGGGCGCGGCCGGCCGCGAGCCCGTCGCGGAGCGCGGCGAGGTCGCGCGGCCCGCCCCGGTCGAGGCCGAGGCGGGACAGGGCGCGCGCCATGTCCGGCACCCGGGCGAGGAGCGCACGCAGGCGGTCGCGCAGGTCCGGAGCGTCGACGAGGCAGGCGACCCCCTCGTGCCGGCGCGCGATCGGCCCGGGCTCGGCGAGGGGTCCGGCGAGGCGCTCGGCCAGGAGCCGCGCCCCGCCGGGGGTCACGGTGAGGTCGATCGCGGCGAGCAGGCTGCCGGCGCGCTCGCCGGCGAGCGTGCGGGTCAGTTCGAGATTGGCCCGCGTCGCCGCGTCGATGCCCATGACGCCGCTGTCGGAATCCCGGGACGGCGGCGACAGGGGCGGGCGCACCCCGAGCTGGGTGCGCTCGACATAGAGCAGGGCCGTCGCCGCCGCCGCGATCTCCGCCCGCGAAAAGGCGCCGAGCCCGTCGAGCGTGGCGACGCCGTAGAAGTCGCACAGGCGCCGCTCGGCGGAGGCCGGGTCGAGCCCCTCTCGCGCGAGCGGCGCGATGGCGGCCCGCGCCTCCCGCCAGAGGGCGTGCAGGTCCGGATCGTCGTGGATCGCGTCCGGCAGGACGATCTCGCGGGGGTCGAGGCGGGCGATCTCGCCGGCGAGCCCCGCCGCATCCGTCTCCGCGACGCGAAAACGCCCGGTCGAGATGTCGACGGCGGCGAGCCCGTAGCGCCAGGCCTCGTCGGAGACCTTGCGTCGCGCGACCGCCACAAGGAGGTTGCTGCGGGCGGGATCGAGGAGCCGGTCCTCGGTGATGGTGCCCGGGGTGACGATGCGGACCACGTCCCGGCGCACCACCGATTTCGGCCCGCGCTTCTTCGCCTCGGCCGGGTCCTCGGTCTGCTCGCACACCGCGACCCGGTGGCCCAGCGCGATCAGGCGCTGGAGGTAGTCGTCGGCGCGCTCGATCGGCACGCCGCACATGGGGATCTCGGCTCCCTGATGCTTGCCGCGCTTGGTCAGGACGATGCCGAGGGCCCGGCTCGCCACCTCGGCGTCCTCGAAGAACAGCTCGTAGAAGTCGCCCATCCGGTAGAACAGAAGGCAGTCCGGGTTCGCCGCTTTGATCTCCAGGTACTGCGCCATCATCGGCGTGGCGCGTTCGGCCTCGGGCCGGGCGAGAAGGGAACGGGCCGCGGTGGACATCGGCGGGACTTTACCGACCCCGCCCCGCCACCGCCACCGGCCCCGGCCCGCCGCGCCCGCGAACCCGTGGACAATTCGGATGTGCAGGCCGTGCGGTGGTTCGTGGGTGGCCGGGACGAGCCCGGCCATGACGGGGAGGGGGTGCGCGGCGGCCCGGCCATCCACCCCCGCGCCTTAACCTTTCCCCTTCACCGGGCCTGAACCTTCGCGCCCTAGGGTCGCGGCCGAGATGCCCGAGAGGTCGCCCATGCCCCATGCCCCGAGCGAAGGCCGCGTGCCGTGGGTCGACACGGCAAAGGGGGTCTGCATCGTCCTCGTGGTGATGATGCACGCGACGCTCGGCGTCGAGGAGGCTTTTGGGCGCGAGGGCTTCATGCACTGGGCGGTCGCCTATGCGCAGCCCTTCCGCATGCCGGACTTCTTCCTCGTCTCGGGCCTGTTCCTGGCGCGGGTCGTCGACCGCGACTGGCGGGCCTACGCCGACAAGCGGGTGGTCCACTTCCTCTACTTCTACCTCCTGTGGCTGCTGATCCAGTCGGCGGTGAAGTATCCGGCCGTGTCGGGCGGCTCGGCCGCGGGCTTCGTCGAGCACCTCGCCTTCGCCTTCGTCGAGCCCTTCGGCACGCTCTGGTTCGTCTACGCGCTGGCGCTGTTCTCGGGCGTGACCAAGCTCCTGCGCGGGGTGCCCCCGCTCGTCCTGCTCGGGGGGGCCGCCCTCCTCGAGATCGCGCCGATCCACACCGGGTGGACCCTCCTCGACGAGTTCGGCAACCGCTACGTCTACTTCCTCGCCGGCTACCTGCTCGCGCCGCACATCTTCCGGCTCGCCGAGGCGGCGGTAGCGCAGCGGAGCCGGGCGCTCGTCGGCCTTTTCGCCTGGGCCGTCCTCAACGGCGTGCTCGCGTTCACCCCGAGCGGCGTCGCCGGCTTCCCGACGCTCGCCTCCCTGCCCGTGGTGAGCCTCCTCGCCGGCGCCCTGGGGGCCGTGGCGATCGTGGTCACGGCGGCGCTCCTCGCGGAGCGCGCCGCCGCGGCGCCTTTCGCCTATGCGGGCCGGCATTCGATCGCGATCTATCTCGCCTTCTTCCTGCCGATGGCGGCGACCCGGGCCGTGCTGCTCAAGCTCGGCCTCCTCGATCCCGGCGTGGCAGCGGCGATCGTCACCGCGGCGGCGGTCCTCGTGCCGCTCGTCCTCGAACGGGTCGTGCGCGGCGGGCCCGCCGACTTCCTGTTCGTGCGCCCGGCCCTGTTCAGCCTGCGGCCGCGGCCGCGCCTGCAACCCGCGGAATAGCGCGCCCCCCGTTCGCGGGGCGGCCATGGCTTGGGCCGCCCGCTTGCGCTAAGGGGAGCGGCATGACCGCCCGACCGCTCCGCCCGGGCGACCAGGTGTTCCTGGTCGACGGCTCCTCCTTCGTGTTCCGCGCCTATTTCCAGTCCATGAACCAGGACCGGAAGTACAACGTGCGCCCGTCCGACGGGCTGCCGACCGGGGCGGTGCGCCTGTTCTGCACCAAGCTGTTCCAGTTCATCCGGGAGGGCGCCGTCGGCATCCGCCCGACCCACCTCGCCATCGTCTTCGACAAGTCCGAGCAGACTTTTAGGCAGGAGATCTACGCCGACTACAAGGCCCACCGGCCCGACCCGCCGAGCGAGCTCGTGCCGCAATTCCCGCTCATGCGCGAGGCGGTGAAGGCCTTCGGGCTGATCCCGATCGAGCAGGACGGGCTCGAGGCCGACGACCTCATCGCCACCTATTCCTGCCGGGCGGTGGAGCAGGGCGCCGAGGTCCTGATCGTGTCCTCCGACAAGGACCTGATGCAGATCGTCCGCCCGGGGGTGACCTTCTACGACTTCGAATCCGGCATCAAGGGCAAGCCCGGCTACCGGCCGGAGCGCCGCATCGACCAGGCCGGCGTGGCCGAGAAGTTCGGCGTGCCGCCGGAGCAGGTGCCGGACGTGCAGGCGCTCATCGGCGATCCGACCGACAACGTGCCGGGCGTCCCCGGCATCGGGCCCAAGGCCGCGGCGACGCTCATCGGCGAGCTCGGCTCGCTCGAGGCGATCCTGGCCTATGCCGAGAAGCCGGAGGCGCTCGACGCGGTGCTGTCGGAGCGCCTCGCGGCGCTGCAGGCCGACCTCGACGCGATCGCCGGCGAGCCGGTCAAGATCGGCTCGGGCGCGCAGGTGGCGGCGATCCTCGGCCGCACGCTCGGCCTCACGGACCTGCCGACCGACAAGAAGGGCAACCCGACGGTCGACGCCGAGACCCTCGACCGGCTCGCCTGCGACCACCCCTTCTGCCGCACGCTCGTACGGGCCCGCAACCTGTCCCGGGTGATCGGCGCCACCGCCCGCAAGGTGCTCGACAACGCCGACCAGGCGCGGGTCTCGAAACGCCTCGTCACGCTGACCTGCGACGCGGAGCTCGCGGTGCCGACCGAGGACCTTCTCCTCGCCGAGGTGGACCCGAAGCCGCTCGTCGCCTTCTTCAAGGCGCTCGAACTGACCCAGCTGACGAAGCGCGTGGCCGAGGCCTACGGGGTGGACGCCGGGGAGGTCGAGCCCGATCCCCGCCTCGTGCCCGGCGCCGACGGCCTGCGCTGGACGCCGGCCGCGACCGCGCCGGCCGAGGCGGCCGCGCCGGAGGCGGCGAAGCCGGACGGGGCCGGGCCCACGCTCGAAGCGCCCGCAGGGCCGGCGGCCCTCGTCGCCGCCCGTGCCGCCGAGGCGGCGGCGGTCAAGTTCGACACCGAATCCTACGGCTGCATCCGCACCCTGCCCGACCTCGAACGTTGGCTCGCCCGGGCCCGGGAGGGCGGCATCGTCGCCCTCGACACCGAGACCAACTCCCTCGACCCGATGCAGGCGGAGCTCGTCGGCTTCTCGCTGGCGCTCGCGCCGGGGGACGCCTGCTACGTGCCGCTCCTGCACCGGGGCGATTCCGACCTCTTCGGCGGCGGGCCCCTCCCCGACCAGCTGCCCTCGGCATCGGTGCTGGAGCGCCTGCGGCCGCTGCTCGAGGATCCCTCCGTGCTCAAGGTCGGACACAACGTGAAATTCGACTGGGTGGTGCTGCGCCGGCACGGCATCGACGTGCGCCCGTTCGACGACACGATGCTGATCTCCTACGTGCTCGACGCCGGCCGCAACGGCCTCTCGGGCCACGGCATGGACGAGCTCGCCCAGCGCCATCTCGGCCACCGCACCATCCGCTTCGCGGAGGTGGCCGGCACCGGCAAGAGCGCCGTCACCTTCGACAAGGTCGGAATCGAGCGCGCCACCTGCTATGCGGCGGAAGACGCGGACGTGACCCTGCGCCTGTGGCGCGTGCTCAAGCCGCGGCTCGCCGCGGAGGGCCTCACCACGGTCTACGAGACGCTCGAGCGGCGGCTCGTCGACGTGCTCGCCCGCATGGAGATGCGCGGCATCGCCGTCGACCGGCAGATCCTGAGCCGGCTGTCGGGGGACTTCGCCCAGACGCTCGCCCGCCTCGAACACGAGATCCACGAGATCGCCGGCGAAAAGTTCTCGCCCGGCAGCCCGAAGCAGATCGGCGACATCCTGTTCGGCAAGATGGGCCTGCCCGGCGCGCGCAAGACCGCGACCGGGCAATGGGCGACGGGGGCCAACATCCTCGAGGAGCTCGCCGCCGAGGGCCACGCCCTGCCGGCGAAGCTGCTCGAATGGCGCCAGCTCGCAAAACTCAAGTCGACCTACACCGACGCGCTGCAGGGCTACACCAACCCGCAGACGCGGCGCGTCCACACCTGCTACTCCCTCGCCGCGACGACGACGGGGCGCCTGTCCTCGTCCGAGCCGAACCTGCAGAACATTCCGATCCGCACCGAGGAGGGGCGCAAGATCCGCTCCGCCTTCGTGGCCGAGCCCGGGCACCGGATCATCTCGGCCGACTACAGCCAGATCGAGCTGCGGGTGCTCGCCCACGTCGCCGACATCCCGCAGCTGCGCCAGGCCTTCGCCGACGGCATCGACATCCACGCGGCGACCGCCTCGGCCATGTTCGGCGTGCCCCTGTCCGAGATGACGCCGGACCTGCGCCGCAACGCCAAGACCATCAATTTCGGCATCATCTACGGCATCTCGGCCTACGGCCTCGCCGAGCGCCTCGGCATCGCCCGCGACCAGGCCGGCGCCTTCATCCGCCAGTATTTCGAGCGATTCCCGGGCATCCGCGACTACATCGAGGAGACGAAGCGGTCGTGCCGGGCGAACGGGTACGTCAAGACCCTGTTCGGGCGGGTATGCCACTACCCGGACATCCAGATCTCGAACCCGTCCCAGCGCGCCGCCGTCGAGCGCCAGGCCATCAACGCGCCGATCCAGGGCAGCGCCGCCGACATCATCCGCCGGGCGATGATCCGCATGGAGCCGGTCCTGGCCGAGAAGAAGCTCTCCGCCCGCATGCTGCTCCAGGTCCACGACGAGCTCGTCTTCGAGGCGCCGGAGGAGGAGGTCGAGGCGACCCTGCCGGTGATCCGCAAGGTCATGGAGGAGGCGCCGCACCCCGCGGTGCAGCTGTCCGTGCCGCTGGCGGTCGACGCCCGCGCGGCCGCCAACTGGGAGGCGGCGCACTGACAAGGCGCCGCCTTTTCGCCCGGCTTCACCCTTTCTTCAGCCGAATCGATCCGGTTAACGCATCGTTCGCGTGCTGCACGCGGGGCCGGGGGTCACGTCCGCATGGTGCCGAAGGGGTTCGACTGGAAGCTGCTCGCCGAGCCGCGGGTGGCGCTGATGCTGGCGCTCGGCTACTCGGCCGGCCTGCCGATCCTGCTCGTCTTCGGCACGCTGTCGGCGTGGCTGCGCGAATCCGGCGTGCCGGTGACCACCATCGGCATGTTCAGCTGGCTCGCGCTCGCCTACAGCTTCAAGTTCCTGTGGTCGCCGCTGGTCGACGCCTTCGACGTGCCGGTGCTGTCGCGCCTGCTCGGGCGCCGGCGGGCCTGGATGGTCGCGGCCCAGATCACGGTGGCGATCGGCCTCCTCGGCGTCGGCCTGTCCGACCCGAGCCAGGCGCTCTGGGTCACGGCGATCTTCGCCTTCCTGGTCGCGTTCGGCTCGGCGACGCAGGACGTGGTCGTCGACGGCTGGCGCATCGACGCGGCGCCGACCTCCCGCCAGGGCATCATGGCGGCGACCTACCAGCTCGGCTACCGCATCGCGCTCATCTGCGCCGGGGCCGGCGCCCTCTACATCGCCGAGTTCGTGAACTGGCGCGCGGCCTACTTCACCATGGCGGCGCTGATGGGCGTCGGCGTGATCGCGAGCCTGCTCTCGCCGGTGGTCGACCGGCCGCCGCCGCCCGCGGGCGCCGTCCCGGCGAAGCCCGGCTTCCATTTCGGCAGCGCCATCGTGGCGCCGCTCGCCGACCTCTTCGCCCGCAAGGGGACGACGCTGGTCTTCATCCTGGCGCTCGTCGCGCTCTACCGCCTGCCGGACTTCGTCGCCGGGGTGATGGCGAACCCGCTCTACATCGACCTCGGCTTCTCCAAGGCCGAGATCGCCAGCGTGACCAAGCTCTACGGGGTGTGGATCGGCATGATCGGCGCCTTCGTCGGCGGCATCGTGGTGGTCAAGATCGGCCTGCGCGTCACGCTCCTGATCGGCGCCTTCGCCGGCGCGGCCTCGAACCTGATGTTCTCCTGGCTGGCGCTGGAAGGGGCGAAGCTCGACCTCCTGATCTTCGCCATCAGCATCGACAACTTCGCCGGCAGCTTCGCCGGAACGGCCCTCATCGCCTACATGTCGAGCCTGACCGGGCCGGGCTACGCGGCGACCCAATACGCGCTGCTCAGTTCGCTCTACGCGCTCCCCGGCAAGCTCGTCGGCGGCATCTCGGGCTTCATGGTGGCGGCCTACGGCTATCCGACCTTCTTCGCCATCACCGCCGGCGTCGGGATCCCGGTGGTGCTGCTGTGCCTCCTGATCGGCCCCGTCGACGCCGAGAAGGAGGAGGAAGCCGCGGAGCCTACCGCCGGGCCCGCCCCCGCCCCCGCCGCGGCGCGCTAGGGGATTTCACCGCATTGCGGGGTGCGGAACCCGCCGCTACATCCGGCCCGATGTGGTCCCTCGCCAACCCGAGCGTTTTCTTGCGCTGGTCCGGGGCGCTGCTGCCGTGGCTCTCGGCGGCGGCGGCGGCGGCGCTCGCGGTCGGGCTGTATCTCGGCTGGTTCGTCGCGCCGGCGGACTACCAGCAGGGCGAGACCATCCGCATCATGTTCCTGCACGTGCCGGCGGCCTGGCTCGCGCTGTTCTTCTGGGCGCTGATGGCGCTTTCCGCGCTCGGCACGCTGGTGTGGCGCCACCCCCTCGCCGACGTGTCGCAGAAGGCGGCGGCGCCGATCGGGGCCGCCTTCACGCTCATCTGCCTCGTCACCGGCGCCCTGTGGGGCAAGCCCATGTGGGGCACCTATTGGGTGTGGGACGCGCGGCTGACCTCCGTCCTGGTGCTGTTCCTGATGTATTGCGGCGTGCTCGCCCTGTGGCGGACGATCGAGGATCCGGGCCGGGCGGCGCGAGCCGTCTCGATCCTCACCCTCGTCGGGGCCGTCAACCTGCCGGTGATCAAGTTCTCCGTCGACTGGTGGAACACTTTGCACCAGCCGGCGTCCGTGTTCCGGCTCGACGGCCCGACCATCCACCCCTCGATGCTCCATCCGCTCCTCGTCATGGCGCTCGCCTTCACGCTCCTGGCGCTGGCGCTGCACATGGCCGGCATGCGCACCGAGATCCTGCGCCGGCGGGTGCGCACCCTGTCGATCCTCGAAGCCGAGCGCCTCGACCGGGCCGCCTGATGGATCTCGGACCGCACGCCTTCTTCATCGTGGCCTCCTACGCGGCCACCGGGGCGATCGTGCTCGGGCTGATCGCGGCGGCGTTCCTCGACCACCGCGCGCAGCGGCGCGCCCTCGCCGAGCTCGAGAGCCGCGGCGCCCGCCGCCGCTCGACCCGTCCCCTCGGCGATCCGCTCGCGGAAGGCTGACATGCAGACCGATCCGCAGCTCTACGCCCCCGAGAGCGCCGACAAGCCGGCGGGGCGGCAGCGCAGCCTGCGCTGGCTCTACCTCCTGCCGGTGGCGATCTTCGTCCTCCTGGCCCTGCTCTTCCTGCTGCGCCTGTTCGCCGGCGACCCGTCCCGGGTGCCCTCGGCCCTGATCGGCCGGGAAGCGCCCGCCTTCTCCCTGGCGCCCCTGCCCGGGATGGCGGCGAACGGGGCGGCGATGCCCGGCCTCGCCACCGCCGACCTCGCCGGACGGACCACGATCGTCAACGTCTGGGCCTCCTGGTGCGCCCCGTGCCGGATCGAGCACCCGGTGCTCATGGAGATCGCCAAGGACCCGGCCGTCCG
>DATLFZ010000213.1:0-4467 GCA_035540795.1 Beijerinckiaceae bacterium
CGCCTACGACCCGCAGCCCTTCCACGTGGACGAGGAGGCGGCGAGGGACACGCCTGTCGGCCGCCTGATCGCGTCGGGCTGGCACAGCTGCTGCGTGCTGATGCGCCTCAACGTGGACGGCTGGCTCGGCAATTCCACCTCGATGGGCGCCCCCGGCCTCGAGGAGGTGCGCTGGATCCTGCCCGTCCTGCCCGGGGACACCCTGCGCAGCCGCCGCACCATCCGGGAGACCAAGGCCTCGCGCAGCCGGCCCGAGATGGGCCTGATCCATCTCCATTGCGAGCTCTTGAACCAGAAGGACGAGGTCGTCCTGACCCAGACCAACTGGATCATGCTGGCCCGCCGCGGCGTCGCGGTACCGCCCGGCCGCGCCCCGGAGCAGGACGCGCCGCCGCCCCCGCCCGAGCCCGACGACGGCGGCATCCTGGTGCCCTTCGAGGATCTGGAGATCGGCCGCAAGGCGATGCTCGGCCGCCACACTTTCGGGGCCGACGACATCATCGACTTTGCCCGGCGCTGGGACCCGCAGCCCTTCCACATCGATCCGGAGGCCGGCCGGCGCAGCCATTTCGGAGCCCTGTGCGCCTCCGGCTGGCAGACCGCTTCCCTGTGGATGCGGGCGATGGTCGCCCACCGGGAGCGCGGCCGGGAGGCGGCCCGGGCGCGCGGCCTGCGGCCCGCCCGGCTCGGGCCCTCGCCCGGCTTCAAGGACCTGCGCTGGCTGAAACCCGTCTATCCGGGCGACACCATCACCTACCGGTCCGAGGTGGTCGACAAGCGGCCCCTCGCGTCGAAGCCCGGCTGGGGCCTCGTCTTCAACCGCAACACCGGCGACAACCAGCGCGGGGAGCGGGTTCTCGAATTCACCGGCGCCGTGTTCTGGGAGCGCCGCGCCGGCTGATCGCGCGGGCGCCGCGGAAACGCTTCGTGAGGGCTCGCGTTCTAGGCTGAGGGGGACGGAAGGGTCGTCCCGATGCGCGTCTTCGCTGCTTTTCTCGCCGCCATGCTGCCGGCCTTCGCCGTCGCGCAGACGGTGCCGCGGAACGTCCACGATTGCACCCGGCTCACCGACCCCACGGCTTTGCGCGACTGCGTCCTGCGCTTCGAAGGCGCGCGTCCGATGCCGCCCCGGGTGCTTCCGCCGGAGATCGAGCCTCCGACCCCGCGGGCGGAGCCCCGCCGGCCGCCGTTGGCCGCCCGGACCGAGCCGAGGCCCGCGGCCCCGCCGTTGCGCGGAACGATCTCCGAAGTCCCGGAGGTCGCCACCACCGGCTCGGTCCGCCCGCGGCCGCCGGCGCCGTCGACGGAGCCCGCCGTGCGCGGGCGCCTGCCCTGACGAGGCGGACCGGAGAACAGCCGTGGACCGGGAGAAGCTCGAGCGGCTGAGGTCCCGCTATGCGGAGGCGAAGGGCGGCGACATTTTCGACCCCGACTTCCGCCGCGTCGCCGACCTGCAGTTCAAGGGCACCGAGCGGCGCAAATGGCCGTTCATGGACCCGGCCACCTTCCTGTCGGCGCCCTTCCGCCCCGAGGCGGGAAGCGAGGGTTTTTCCGATCTCGACGTCGCCCTCGTCGGCGTCCCGCTCGACCTCGGCGTCACCAACCGGACCGGGGCCCGCCTCGGCCCCCGCGCACGGCGCGGGGTCGAGCGCATCGGCCCCTACGAGCACGTCCTGCGGGTCGCGCCCCTGGGCGAGGCCCGCGTCGCCGATATCGGCGACGTGCCCTTCCGCAGCCGCTTCTCGCTCGCCGATTGCCACGCGGACATCGAGCGCCACTTCTGCGCCCTCCGCGAGGCGGGCGTGCGGACGCTCGCGGTCGGCGGCGACCACTCGATTTCCCTGCCCATCCTGCGCGGGCTCGCCGGCGGGCGGCCCCTCGGCCTCGTCCAGATCGACGCCCATTGCGACACCGCCGGCGAGTACGAAGGCACCAAGTTCCACCACGGCGGACCCTTCCGGCAGGCGGTGCTCGAAGGCCTCCTCGACCCGGACCGCACCGTCCAGATCGGCATCAGGGGCGGCGCCGAATATCTGTGGGAGTTCTCCTACGAGTCCGGCATGACCGTCATCCACGCCGAAGAGGTCGACGAGATCGGCAT
This sequence comes from Beijerinckiaceae bacterium, assembly GCA_035540795.1. Lineage (GTDB taxonomy): Bacteria > Pseudomonadota > Alphaproteobacteria > Rhizobiales > Beijerinckiaceae > JAJKJG01. The sequence goes on from DATLFZ010000213.1 coordinate 2,102, forward strand.
CCCGGCAGTCGTCGAGCGGATGCGCGCGGTGCTCGGCGACGGGCCCGTCTACGTCACCTTCGACGTGGACGGGCTCGACCCCGCCTTCGCGCCGGGGACCGGCACGCCGGAGGCCGGCGGCCTCACCCCTCGCGAGGCGCAGCGCCTGCTGCGCGGACTCGCCGGCCTCGACATCGTCGGCGGCGACGTGGTCGAGGTGGCGCCTCAATACGATCCGAGCACCGTGACGGCGCAGATCGCGGCGCAGGTGCTGTTCACGCTCCTGTGCCTCGTGGTGCGAGCGCCCTCGTTCCGCGCGGCCGGGTAGTCAGAGCCAGCCCTTCAGCCGGCGCACGGCCTCGCGGCAATCCTCCTCCGAGCCGGCGAAGGAGAAGCGCACGTAGTGCGAGCCCTCCTGCGGGTCGAAATCGAGCCCGGGGGTGGCGGCCACGCCCGCCTCGTCGAGCATGCGCCGGCAGAAGCCGATCGAATCGTTCGTGAAGCGGGCCACGTCCGCGTAGAGGTAGAAGGCGCCGTCGGCCGGGTGCATGCGGTCGAGGCCGATCCGCGGCAGCTCCTCCAGCAGAAGGGCGCGATTTCGGGCGTAGCCGGCCTTGACCGCCTCGAGCTCCTCGGTGGCGTCGAAGGCGGCGAGCGCCGCCACCTGGCTGAGATAGGGCGGCGAGATGTAGAGATTCTGGGCGAGGCGCTCGATCGGCCGCACGAGGCGTTCCGGCACCACGATCCAGCCGATCCGCCACCCCGTCATGCAGTAGTACTTGGAGAACGAGTTGATGACGACGGCGTCGTCGTCGAAGGCGAGCGCCGTCGCCGCCGGCTCGGCGTAGGTGAGCCCGTGGTAGATCTCGTCGGAGACGAACCACAGCCCCTGCGCGCGGCAGGTTTCGCCGAGGCGCGCGAGCGCGGCGCGGTCGATCATGGTGCCGGACGGGTTCGCCGGGCTCATGGCGAGCACGCCGCGCAGCGGCTTCTCCCGCTGCTCCCGCACCACCGCCTCCGCCGACAGCCGCCACCCCTCGGCGGCGGTGAGCGGGATCGCCGCCGGGGCGAGGTCGAGGGCCTCGAGGATGTTGCGGTAGGCCGGGTAGCCGGGCGCCGTGATGGCGACCCGGTCGCCGGCGTCGAACAGGCTCAGGAAGGCGAGCACGAAGCCGGCGGAGGAGCCGGTGGTCACGATCACCCGCTCGGGCGCGACCGCAACCCCGTAAGTGTCGCGGTAGTGGCGGGCGATGCGCTCGCGCAACGGCGCGATCCCGAGGGCTTCGGTATAGCCGATGCGCCCCGTCTCGAGGGCCGCCCGCGCCGCCTCGCGGGCCGCCCGCGGCGCCGGGGCGGAGGGCTGCCCGACCTCCGTGTGCACGACGCTGCCGCCCTGCCTTTCTTTCGCCGCGGCGGCAGCCAAAACGTCCATGGCGAGAAACGGCTTCACCCGGTCCATGCGCCGGGCGAGGGAGAGCGTGGGGGATCGCATGAAGGGCCTTTCGGGGTTCCCGTCCCGTAACCGCTCGGGACGGCGGGCTCAAGCCGCGCGGACCGCCGCCGGTCCCGCCGATTGACGCCGCACCGCGTGCGAACATAGTGCCGCCATGACCGCCACCCGCCGTCTTCGCCGTACCGCCCTCGGCCTCGCCGCCGCGCTGGCCCTCGCGCCGGTCTCCGCCGCCGCGCAGGACAGGGGCCTGCCCATCGTGCGCGACGCCGAGATCGAGCAGCTTCTGCGGGAATATGCGAACCCGGTTTTTCGGGCCGCGGGGCTCAATGTCGGCGCGACCAAGATCATCCTGGTCAACGACCGCGCCTTCAACGCCTTCGTGGCGAGCGGCCAGAAAGTGTTCATCAACGTCGGCGTCCTGCTCGAGGCGGAGACGCCGAACGAGGTCATCGGCGTGCTCGCCCACGAGGCGGGCCACATCGCCGGCGGCCACCTCGCGCGGCTGCGCCAGCAGCTCGCCAACGCGCAGATCCTGTCTGTCGCCGGCATGCTGCTCGGCGCCGGCGCGGTCGTCGGCGCGGCGAACGCCGGCAGCCGGGTCGGCAATCCGGGCACCGGCGCCATGGGCGTCCTCGGCGGCAGCCAGGAGCTCGTCCGGAGGAGCCTCCTCTCCTACCAGCGCTCGGAGGAGCAGGCGGCCGACCAGGCGGCCGTGCGCTATCTGACGGCCACCGGCCAGTCGCCGAAAGGCATGCTCGACACCTTCCGGCGCTTCGCCGACAACGCCATGTTCCGGTCGAGCGCCCTCGACCCCTACCTCCTCAGCCATCCCCTGCCGACGGAGCGGGTCGCGCAGCTCGAGACCCTCGCCAAGAAGAGCCCGCATTTCGGCAAGAAGGACCCGCCCGCCCTGCAGGCGCGCCACGACCTGATG
>DATLFZ010000214.1:0-5866 GCA_035540795.1 Beijerinckiaceae bacterium
GCGAGGCGCGGCGCCATCTCCCGCTCGATCGCCTGGATGGCGTCGCTGGTGTGGGCTCCGGCGAGGTTGAAGAACACCGCCGAGACCCGCCGCAGCGGATGGCCCGCCTTCTCCATCGCCGCGACGGTGTTGTCGAAGGTCGGCGCGTCGCCGGCCCCGGCGATGGCTGCGATCTCCGCCTCGTGTTCGGCGAGCGCGCGGTCGAAGGCCGGGCCGAAATCGGCCGGACCGATGCGATCGAACGGGGGCAGGCCGAACGGCGTGCCCCAGGCCTCGAAGAAGACGCCGCCCTCGCTCGCCGCACCCATGCTCCGCTCCTTTCGCGCGAGCCCGGCATATAGGCGGCGCCGGACCGGCCCGCCACGCACTGGCCCTCGGCCGCCGGATGTGGAATGAGGCCCCCGGAACGGGAGGAGCTTTCATGCGGATCGGGGCGGAGGCGCTTCAGGCGCTGGTGCGGGACATCTTCGTCGCGCAGGGCTGCTCGAAGGCGGAGGGCGAGCGCATCGGGCTCTATCTCGTGCGGTCCAACCTCGCCGGGCACGACAGCCACGGGGTGATCCGCGTGCCCCGCTACGTATCCTGGCTGCGCGAAGGGCAGCTCGCCGCCGACCGCACCCTCGAAGTGGTCAGCGATTCGGGCGCCCTCGCGGTCGTCGACGGCCAGTACGGCTTCGGCCAGACGATCGGGCCGCAGGCGGTCGAACTCGGCATCGCCAAGGCGCGCGCGCACGGGGCGGCGATCGTGGCGCTCCGCCATTCCGGCCATCTCGGCCGCATCGGCGAATGGGCCGAGATGGCGCTCGAGGCCGGGCTCGTGTCGATGCACTTCGTCAACGTCGCCGGCAGCGTGCTGGTCGCCCCCTTCGGCGGCGTCGACCGGCGCTTCTCGACGGCACCCGTGGCGATGGGCTTCCCCCGTCCGGGCGGCGATCCGGTCGTGCTCGACTTCGCCACCTCGGCGGTGGCGGAGGGCAAGGTGCTGGTCGCCTCGAACGGCGGCAAGCCGCTCCCCGCCGGCAGCCTGATCGAGCCTGACGGGCGCCTCTCGACCGATCCCGCCACCCTCTACGGCCCCTATACGGGCGTCGGCACCCGGGACGCGAACAAGGGCCAGGGCGCCATCCGCGCCTTCGGCGAGCACAAGGGCTCGGGCCTCGCCCTGATGTGCGAGCTCCTCGCCGGCGCGCTCACCGGGTCGGGTACCTGCGGTCCGGGCGAGCGGCGCTTCTGCAACGGCATGCTCTCGGTCTATCTCGAGCCCGCCGCCTTCCAGGCCGAGGCGGCCTTTCGGGCGGAGGCGCAGGCCTATCTCGACTACTTCAAGGCCTCGCGCCCGGCGGCGCCCGGGGGCGAGGTGCTGCTGCCCGGCGAGCCCGAGCGGCGCACGAAGGCGGAGCGGCTGAAGAACGGCGTGCCCCTGCCGGACGAGGCCTGGGCGGCCATCGCCGAGAGCGCCCGCGGGTCCGGCCTCGACGCCGAGAGCTACCGCTAGGCGAGGTCCGCCCGCAGCGCCGCGGCGAAGTGCGGATAGGTTTCGGACAGCTCCGCCGTCACCCGTCCGCGCAGGAGGTCGAGGGTCTCGCCCTCCGGCCGGGGCGTCTGCGGGACGACCCCGGGCTCGTCGTAGGAAAAGCCCGTGCGGGCGCGGACCTCGGCGGCGCTCGCCCCGTGCACGCTCTCGAGACGGAAGCGCCCGGCCGCCCGGTCGAAGGCGAACAGGGCGAGGCTCGTGAGCAGGGCGGCAGGGCCGCCGGGGCGATGGACGCCGGGCTCGCTGGTGCCCGGGGCGCTCACGAACTCGACCCGGTCCACCAGCACCCGCGGGCTGTGCTCCTCCCGAAACAGGATCACCCGCGGCACCACGAAATAGAGGAAGGCGGAGCCGAACGAGCCGGGCCAGCGCACCTGCGACTGCGGGTAGCCGCCGGCGCCGACGAGGTTGACGTTGCCGCGCCCGTCGATCTGTCCGCCGCCGAGGAAGAAGGCGTCGATCCGGCCTTGCGCGGCGCAGTCGAACAGCTCGCTGCTGCCGTCCGTGAAGAAGTTGTGGCGGACGGAGCCGAGGATCGAGATGCGCGGCCCCGGGCGGCCGGCCCGCTGCTCCGTCGCCCGCAGCAGCATCGCGCCGGCGGCCGGGATCGGGGAGGCCGCGCCGACGGCCACGTGGCGCACCCCCTCCAGAAGCCGCGCGACGGTATGGATCAGCCCCTCCCGGGGCGTCGCGGCCCTCATGCGGCGACCCGGTGCCGGGCGAGCCAATCGCGAAAACCCTCCGGGGTACGGGCGGCGCGGCCGTATTCCGCGAGCGCGTCCGCGTCGGCGCCGTATTCGCCCCAAAGCCCGTAGGGGCGGGCGCCGCCCGGCGCTTCCGCGATCGCCCCGACGTAGAGCGCCGGCAGGACGCCCGCCGCACTCCGCTCGTCGTCGAAGAACGAGCCTTTCCGGACCCGCTCGACGGTGACGAGGCTCGTCGCGCTCGCATGGGCCATGAGCGCGAGCTCCCGCCGGCGGCCGATGCGCACGTTGCCCTCCTCGTCGGCCTCGGGGGCGTGGAACAGGGCGATGTCGGGCCGGATCGCCGGGACCACCACGATCGGATCGTCCCCGAAGGGATTCTGGATCACCTTCCAGTCGCCGCGCTGGCGCAGCACGTCGGTGCCGATCAGGCCGCGGATCGGCATGAACGGCACGCCCTTCTCCGCCGCCGCGAGGCCGGCGAGGATCGCCGGGCAGGTGGCGTCGCGGATGCGGATCGATCCGTCCCGCACGGCGCGCCCGAAGCACGGGGCGGCGCCGGCCTCGCCGAGGGACACCGCGCTCGTCTCGACGACGCCGACGCGTCCGGCCCCGATCAGGACGTCGACCTGCAGGCCGCCGGTCGGGACGCAGACGAGGTGGAGATTTCGCACCTCGCCGGCGAGCAGCCGCTCGGTCGCCGCCATGGCGACGCCGCCGTAATCCGCGGGGACGGCGATCGTCGCGCCGGACGGGATGCGGGCGGCGAGGGCGGCGAGGCTGACGAGGCTCATCCGGGCACAACGCGCCGGTGCGGTCGGCCTGTCAACCGCGCGGCCGGGCGCCGTCGCCTCAGGCGATGATGTCGGGGGTGAGCTGGTCCTCGATGACGGCGATGCGGTCGCGCAGGGTGAGCTTGCGCTTCTTCAGCCGCTGGACCTGGAGCTGGTCGCCGGCGACCATGCGCTCGAGGGCCTCGATGGCGGCGTCGAGGTCGCGGTGCTCCTGCTTGAGGCGGGCGAGCTCGGCCTCGAGCTCGGCCATCTCCTGCGGACTGAGGTCGAGTGTCATCCGGGCTCCACCGCGCGCGCCGGGCCAGCCGCCGGAGTATGCGACGCCCGCTCGGACGCGGCAAGGCGCAGGCCAGGTCGCGACAAGGGGAATCGGCGTGTCGTCAGGCCCCCTCGGGCGCCCCGTTCCGGCGCTCCGCGGCGGCGACCGCGAGAGTCATGGCGAGGCACAGGGTGGCGGCGAGCGAGCGGAAGCCGCCGACGTCGGCCTCGACCACTTCGAGCCGCACGGCGGCGGCGGGGGCGAGGGGCGAGAAGGGCGAATCGGTGACGGCGACGACCGGCAGCCCGCGCGCCGCGTAGGCCGCGGCGAGCTCGATCGTCGCCGGCGTGTAGGGCGTGAAGCTGATCGCGACGAGGGCATCCCCCGCCCGGGCGCCCGCCAGCTGCTCGGCGGCGAGCGCGCCGACATGGTCGACGAGGATCGAGCGCAGGCCGAGCTTGCCCAGGGCATAGGCGAGATAGGTGGCGACCGGAAAGGCCCGGCGCAGGCCGAGGAGGTGGATCGTGTCGGCCCCGGCGAGGAGGCCCGCGGCGCGCTCGAGGTCCTCCGGCGGGATCGTCTCCGACAGGCGCAGGATCGAGAGGGAGGCGCCCTCGGCGAACTTCTTCAGGAGGCCGGGGGCCCCGGGTTCGTGGCGCAGCTTGGCGAGGCGCTCCCGATAGTCGGGCCAGCGGGCGCGCAGGCGCTCGCGGAAGACCTCCTGGAGGTCCGAAAAGCCCTCGTAGCCCAGCGCCTTGGCGAAGCGGATCAGGGTCGAGGGCTGGACCGCCGCCGCCTCGGCGATGGTCGCGACGGTTCCGAAGGCCACCTCCTGCGGGTGGCCGAGGGCGTATTCGGCGGCCTGGGCGAGGCGCCGCGGAAGGATGTCCCGGCGCGCCAGCACGAGGGCCTTGAACGCCTCGAAATCCCGGGGCGGCGCCTCGAAACCGGCTTCTGGCATCCTCCCTCCGGCGCGGCGCGCACCCGTTGACAGGGCCGAAGCACAATGGAATGAATGTTCCACGATAGCAAGACGGCGTTTCATCCGTTCCATGGTGGCGCGTCCTGCGTCGGAGGAGCCGCGCATGGACACGGGTCTACGGTTGAGCGTCGCCTGCGCGGTCGCCCGCGAGGCCGGGCTGTTCGCGCGAAAAGCCTTCCGCAACCGACCGCGCACGCTCAGCATCGACTTCAAGGGCGAGCAGGACTTTTTGTCGGCGACGGATTCCGAGGTCGAGCGCCTGATCCGCACCCGGCTGCAGGCGGCCTTCCCGGACGACGCCTTCTTCGGCGAGGAGGGCGGCGGCGAGCTGACCGACCGGGTCTGGATCGTCGACCCGATCGACGGCACCGCCAACTTCCTGCGCGGCAACCCGGAATTCTGCGTCTCGATCGGCTTCGTGCGCGAGGGCCGCACCGAGGTCGGCGTGATCTACGCGCCGATGCAGGACGAGCTCTACGCCGCCGCGCGCGGGCACGGCGCCACCCTCGACGGGGAGCCGATGCGGGTCAGCGGGCTGACCGACATCCGGCAATCGACCATCGAGGCCGGCTGGTCGACGAGGCTGCCGCTGCCCCGCTACGTCGAGATGGTGCGCCGCCTGACCGAGGTCGGCGCCGGGTTCCGCCGGGGCGGCTCGGGGGCGATCGCGCTGGCCAACGTCGCCGCCGGACGCCTCGACGCCTATTGCGAGCTCCACATGAACGCCTGGGACGGGGTCGCCGGGCTCCTCCTCATCGAGGAGGCGGGCGGCTACGTCAGCGACTTCCTGGGCGGGAACGGCCTGCGGGAGGGCAACCCGATCCTCGGCTGCACGCCCGCCCTCACAAAGGTGCTGCGCGAGGTGATGGGCGTCGAGGTGTGACCGTCACAGGAGCTTCGCGGCAGTTGCGGAAACCGGGAAACCCCGGTCAAATCGAGAGAGAGGCCGGGCCCGAGAACCCGGCCGAAGGAGGAGAGGCATGACAAGGAACAGCATCCGCGCCGCGCTCGCCGCCGGCGTCCTCGCCCTCGGCCTCGCCGGGACGGCGCAGGCGCAGGGGCAGCTCGTGCTCTACTGCACCGTCCAGGAGGAATGGTGCCGCGCCATGGTCAACGCGTTCGAGCGCGAGACCGGCATCAAGGTGTCGATGACCCGCAAGAGCTCCGGCGAGTTCTACGCGCAGGTCAAGGCCGAGGCGGCGAACCCGCGCGGCGACATTTGGTGGGGCGGCACCGGCGACCCGCACATGCAGGCCGCCGAGGAGGGTCTCACCCTCGAATACAAGTCGCCCCGCATGGGCGAGCTGCAGGACTGGGCCGTGCGCCAGTGGGAGCAGTCCAAGAACCGCACCATCGGCGTCTATTCGGGCGCTCTCGGCTTCGGCTTCAACACCAAGGAGCTCGCCGCCAAGGGCATCAAGGAGCCGCGCTGCTGGGCGGACCTGCTCGACCCGAAGCTGAAGGACGAGGTCCAGGTCGCCGACCCGAACTCGTCGGGGACCGCCTACACCCTGCTCGCGACGATGGTCCAGCTGATGGGCGAGGACAAGGGCTTCGACTACCTCAAGGCCCTGCACCGCAACATCAACCAGT
>DATLFZ010000215.1:0-4885 GCA_035540795.1 Beijerinckiaceae bacterium
CCGCGAGGTGCTGAAGGCGTTCGGAAAAGCTGCGCGGCCGAAGCCGAGAATTACCCGCCCCGCAGCCAAGGCGAGCCGAACGAAAGCCCGCCGGCGGCCGGCGGCGGCGCCCCTCGTCCGGGCCGGCGCGAATGCAGCGAAGCGCGCTCTCGAGGCAGGGCGGGCGGCACGGCCCGGAGAGGCAACGCGAAGTGGCAGATCCGTCGAGATCGGGCGTTCCGTTCCGACGAGCCGTTCCGTGCCAACTGGTTATTCCGTCCCGACCAGCCACTCCGTTCCTACGGGCTATTCCGTCCCGACCAGCCACTCCGTTCCGACGGGCTATTCCGTCCCGACCAGCCACTCCGTTCCCACGGGCCGTTCCGTCCCGACCGGATACTCTGTTCCGACCGGGTACTCCGTCCCGACCGGGTACTCCGTCCCGACAGGCTATTGAATTTGGGAAGGGCCGGTGGCGGTCCGGCGGCTCAGATCAGCCCGAGATAGATCGCCTTCGCCACCGCGTGGGTCTTGTTGGTGGCGAGGAGCTTGCGCATGGCGGCGCGCATGTGGGTCTCGACCGTGTCCTCGGAGATTTTGAGGATCTCCGCCGTGTCGGCCCCGGTCTTGCCGCGGGAGGCCCAGGCGATCACCTCGCGCTCCCGGTCGGTCAGGGCCACCTCGGCGGGGGCGGCGGCGTCCGGCTTCACCACCGGGGCGGATTGGCGCTGCGTCGTCGCCACGATGTCGATGGCGCGCTGGCTCCAGTAGATCACGAGCAGGTGCAGGTCGAACCGGCTCTGGTCGAGCAGGAACTTGAACCGGGAGATCCGGTCCTTCCAGAAGAACACCACCAGGCTCGAGAAGGTGCGGCCGAGCGGGTCCCGGAAGTGGTAGGGCACCACGAAGCCTTCCGTGAAGCCGTGGTCGCGGGCCGCCTCCATCGTCTTGAGGGCGCCGGGCTTGCGCCCGCTCCGGTAGGCGGGCAGCGGCACCCCGCCCCAGGCGAAGGGCACGTTGGTGTGCCGGGCCTTGTCGATGCAGGGATCGACGTGGACGAAGCCGTTGCCGGCGTATTCCTGCTCCCACGCCCGCCCCGAGGTGCCGAGATAGTAGGGCCGGTCCACGTGCGGCTGGCCGGTGTCGAGGAAGTTGAAGCCGGAGAAGCCGTAGCCCTCCGCCACCCGCTGCAGCGCGTCCCGCAGCTCCTCCATCGTCGTACACGCCTCGAAATCGGCGATCGCGTGTTCAAGGCGCATCGCGAAACTCACGGATTTCCGTGATCCCCCGCTCCGTCCACGCCGGGTTACTCATCGAAAGAACCTGGACGCGTGAGGGTGGGGATGCGCTCCGATACGGCAACGCTTCGTGCGGTATTCTGCAGCGAAACCGACAACGCCCAGGTCGTCGACGACTTCTCGCAGTTCCGAAAATCCTTCTTCGTCGATCGGTGCGGGTGGACGCTGCCGGTCGACGGCAGTCGGGAACGGGATCAATTCGATACGCCGGACGCGATCTACTGCGTGCTGTACCGGAACTCCGAGGTCGTCGGCGGCTTCCGGGCGATCCGCACGGACCATGATTACCTCGCCCAAACGATCTTTCCCCAGCTGGCGACCCTACGGCAGTATCCGCGCCATCGCAACGCCTGGGAAATCAGCAGGTTCGGCGTTCTCCCGGGGGCGGGCGGACCGATCAACTACGCCCTGATGCTCCTGTTCGGACAGGCGCAGGGCGCGGGCGCCCTCGTCGCCATCGCCGACCTCCAGCACGAGCGGCTCCTGTCCCGCTCGGGCATCCGGACCCGCCGTTACGGCCCGCCCCAGGTCGTCGGCGAGCGGGCCGACGGCGCTCCCCTCGTCGCGGTCGCGGGCGAGATCCCCCTGCGCGAGCAGGACGGCGCCAAGATCCGATCCCTTCAATCATTGCTCAGGCACGTGGAGATTGACGATGAGGCATTGGTTCTCGGACCTGCCCGCGTTTCGGCGTGATCCGCTCGGCTTCCTGCTCGAGAAGGCGCGCGCCGGAACGGAGCCCCTCGAGCCGCTGGCGCTCGGGCCGAAGCCCGTCTTCCTCCTGCGCGATCCGGACCTGATCCGGCCGCTGATGCGGGCGGGGGAGAACGAGGTCGACAAGGGCCGCCTCGTCCACAAGCTGCGCCCGATCGTCGGGCTGAGCTCCCTCGTCATCAGCGGCGAGGAGCACAAGCGCCGCCGCGCCGCCCTGCACGAGCACCTCGCCCGCGGGGAGGTCGAGCGGCTCATCCCGCAGCTCTCCGCCGAGATCCGGGCCTTCGCCGGCGAGATCTGCCGCAACCGGCTGTTCGATCCGCACCAGGTCTCGGCGCGGCTCGCGCTGCGGCTCATCTGCACCGCCGTGTTCGGCCGGCGCGTCCTATCGCCGGCCGACGAGGAGGCGCTGATCGTCGCGGTCAACGCCGCCGAGGAGGACCTCGCCGACGAGATGTTCCGGGTCTGGCCGCTGACCCCGTGGGCCGCCTTCGCCCGCGGCAAGCGGCGCGCCGCCGCCAAGCGCATGATGTCGGTCGTGGTCGAGCGGCTGCGCAAGAACGCCGCCGAGACGAGCGCGCTGCGCTCCCTCGAGGCCCTCGGCCTCGCCCCGGACGACCTGCGCGACGAGATCCTGACGCTCCTCCTCGCCGGCCATCACACCACCGGCTCGACCGCCGCCTGGCTCCTCTACCACCTCGCCGTCCAACCGGGGCTCGGGGAGGCGGTCGCGGCGGAGGCCGCCCGCTGCAGCAACCGCAACGGCGAGATCACCGCGGAGGGACTCAAGAAGGCGGAGCTCAGCTACGCCTTCGTGCGCGAGGTGCTCCGGCTCTACCCCGCCGCCTGGTGGTTCTCCCGCGAGCTGCGGACGAAGGCGGAGTTCGGCGGGCGCAAGCTGCCGAAGGGGAGCTCGATCATCATCAGCCCCTGGCAGCTCCACCGCGACCCGAACCACTGGGCCGATCCGGACGCCTTCCGGCTCGACCGCTCCTACACCGGGCGGGCCTACGTGCCGTTCGGCGCGGGACCGCGGGCCTGCATCGGCATGGGGCTCGCCATGCTGGAACTGCAACTCCTCGCCCTCGAACTCGCTTCGGCCTACCGGTTCGAGCACATCGACGAGGAGCCGCCGGGCCGGCCGAAGGCCTCCGTGACCCTGATCCCGCCGCCGATGCGCCTCTGGGTCCAGGTCCGCCAGTCGGACGCCGAGCGGGCCTCGGCCGCGTGATGCGCCGGCGCGACGATTCCTTCCGCGAGGACGAGGACGGCGACCTCGCCGTGCTCGAGACCTCGATCCGCCTCGCCGTCCTGCTCGCCTCGAAGCGGGGCCTGCGCGACGTGGAGGACGAGCTGCGCCGGGCGCTCTTGCGCCTGCGCATGGCCGCGCCGGCCGCCGACGACGAAAACCTGCGCCGTTTCGCGGAGCTCGCCCGCCCCGTCGCGCATTAGGGAGTTGCGCAACCGTCGGGGGCATTTTTCCCGTTCGGCAACCCTGAACCATCTTGCCCTGCCGGCGCTCCCGGTGCGACCATGGGATGTCGGAGGAGCAGGAATGGTCGCGGGCCCGAAGGTGGCGAACCCGATCGACGCGCATGTGGGCGGGCGGCTGCGCCTGCGCCGCGGTGCCGTCCGCATGACCCAGAAGGCGCTCGCGGCCGCCATCGGCGTCACGCACCAGCAGCTCCAGAAATACGAGAACGGGCGCAACCGCATCGGCGCGAGCCGGCTGCACGAGATCGCGCGGGTGCTGCGCGTGCCCGTCGACTACTTCTACGAGGGGGTGCCCGGCCACCCGGAGGCCGCGGCGGCGCCGGCGATGCCGTCCGCCTTCCTCGCCGCGCAGGGCGCCCTCGAGCTGATGACCGCCTATGTCGCCATCGCCGATCCCCGCCACCGCCGGCTCGTGCTCGAACTCGCCCGCGCCCTCGCCGGGCTGGACGCGACGGCGGACGTCGCTCCCGTCGCGATCCGCCCCGCCCGCGAGGACGAGCTGCGGCGGTAGTCGAGCTCCACGGCCCAGCCGAACCCCTCCGTCATTCCGGGGCGCCCGAAGGGCGAGCCCGGAACCCACGACCACCTGCGGTGCTGAAAAGAGCACGGCGGCTCCGGCGCGTTCGAACTCCACCGATCGTGTTCATGGGTTCCGGGCTCCTCGCTGCGCTCGGCCCCGGAATGACGGCCGTGGAGCCTTCGCCGGAGCACGCGCGGCGGCTCCGGTGCGTTCGAGCTCCCGACAGATCGCAAGTTGTGGGCTGGCGCACGCGCATCGCCGACACGCTGAAGCGCGTCGTCGCCCGCAGGCGACGATCGAACGCGTGAGGCCTTGCGCCGGCGGCCCGGATGCGGTCGAACCGAGGGGAGCAGGGGAGCTCCCGATGGACCGCTATCACAAGGACCGGCTCGGCAATCACAAGCTCAAGCCCGAGACGCTGATGCTCGGCTACGGCTACGACCCGGCCCTTTCGGAAGGCGCGGTCAAGCCGCCGGTCTTCCTGACCTCCACCTTCGTGTTCAAGACGGCCGAGGAGGGCAAGGCCTTCTTCGACGTGGTGTCGGGCCGCAAGGAGCCGCCGCAGGGCGTCGGCGCCGGGCTCGTCTATTCCCGCTTCAACCACCCCAACAGCGAGATCGTCGAGGACCGGCTCGCCGTCTACGAGGGGACCGAGGCCGGCGCGATCTTCTCCTCGGGCATGTCGGCCATCGCCACGACGATCCTCGCCTTCGCCCGGCCCGGCGACGTGATCCTGCACAGCCAGCCCCTCTACGGCGGCACCGAGACGCTGATCGGCAAGACGCTCAAACCCTTCGGGATCGAGGCGGTCGGCTTCGCCGACGGCGTCGCCGAGGGCGGCGTGCGCGCCGCCGCCGAGGAGGCGGCCGCCAAGGGCCGGGTC
>DATLFZ010000216.1:0-9296 GCA_035540795.1 Beijerinckiaceae bacterium
GCCTGGATCTGCGCCTGCGCCGCCTCGATCTGGGCCCGGGCGGCATCGAGCTGGCCCCAGGCGGTCACGACCGCGGCCCGGATCTGGTCGCGCAGGGATTCCGCCTCGAACCGGCGCTGGCCGACGAGTTCCTTCGCCTGCCGCACCCGGGCATAGACCTCGCCGCCCTCGTAGAGGGGCACGGTCAGGGTGCCGACGACGGAGGCGGTCAGGCGCTCGTCGCCGGGGCCCTGCACGTCCCAGCGCTGGGCGACGGTGCCGCGCACCCCGAGCGTCGGGTAGAGCTCGCCCTCGACCACCTTGACCTGGAGCTCGGCCGCGTCGACCGCGTGCAGGGCCGAGACGATGGCCGGGTGCTCGGTGAGGCCGAGCTGGATCGCCGCCGCGACGGTGCGGGGGATGAGGCGGTCGATCGGCCGGGCCGGGGCGAGCTGGCGCGGCTCGACGCCGATCACCCGGCGGAAGCGGGCGATGCTCTCCCGCAGGCGCGCCTCGGCCGCCGCGGCCTGCGAGCGCGAAGCGGCAAGGCGGGCCTCCGCCTGGGCGACGTCGGTGCGGGTCACCTCGCCGACCTCGAACCGGGTCCGGGTCTGGCGCAATTGTTCCTCGATGACCTCGATGTTGTTGCGCTGGAGATTGAGGGAGGCGGTGTCGCGCAGGACGTCCATGTAGGCGGTGACGCCGTCAAGGAGCACGGTCTGCTCGGTGTTGCGGAGGGTGTCGCGGGCGGACAGGACCTGCGATTCGGCCTGCCGAACCGCGTTGAAGGTGCGGTTGCCGTTCCACAGGGTCTGGTCGACCGCGAGGCCGACGCCGCGGGGAAAACTGTCCTGCTGGAAGCGCTGGCCCGCCGCCGTGCGGCCCTGGACGTGCTGGTAGCCGACGTCGCCGGTGGCGTTGACCCGCGGCCGGGCGCCGGCGAGAGCCCGGGGCACGTTCTCGTCGGTCGAGCGCACGCCGGCGCGCTGCGCGTTCAGGACGGGGTTCGCGTGATAGGCGCGGGCGAGCGCGCTCTCGAGGGTCTCCGCCGCGGCGGGCGAGCTGGCGAGGAGGGCGGCGACGGATGCGGCGACGGCGAGCGTCCGCGTCGTCCGGGGCCCGGCGGCTCCGGCGGACCGGAAGCGACCGAAGCTTGGCAGTAGGACCATCGGCGTTCCGTCGTCCCGAATCGGGTCGGAGGTCAACCCGGCGTTAACGAGGGGCAACCTTGCGCAGCTATGGTTAACAAAACCTTCCGGGCGCATTACGAACGCCCCATGACGGCACACGCCCCGACCTCCGACGCACAGGTCGATTCCTCCTACGCCTGGCTGCGGCTGGCGCTCTCGACGCTGGTCGCGACGATCGGCGGGGTCGGCATGTGGTCGGTGGTGGTGGCGCTGCCCGCCGTCCAGGCGGAGTTCGGCGTGGCGCGGGGCGACGCCTCCCTGCCCTACGCCTTCACGATGATCGGCTTCGCCGTCGGCACCGCCGTGATGGGACGGCTCGGCGACCGCTTCGGCGTCGCCGTCACCACCGCGATCGGCGCGGTCGCCCTCGCGGTCGGCTACACCGCCGCCTCGTTCGCGCCGACCTTGTGGCACTTCGCGCTGATCCAGGGCGTACTGATCGGCTTCCTCGGCAGTTCGGCCATGTTCGTGCCGCTGATGGCGGACATCTCGCACTGGTTCCTGCGCCGGCGCGGGATCGCCGTCGCCATCTGCGCCTCCGGCAACTACTTCGCCGGGGCCCTGTGGCCGCCGGTGCTGCAGCCGCTGATCGAGAGCTTCGGCTGGCGCAGCGCCCATCTCGGCGTCGGCCTGTTCTGCGTCGCCCTCATCCTGCCCCTGACCCTGCTCCTGCGCCGTCCGGCGCCCAAGGCGACCCCGGCCCCGCCGGCGGCGGTCGCGGGCGGCCCGCCGCCGCTCTCCCTCGGCAACCTGCAGACGCTCCTCATCGTCGCCGGGCTCGCCTGCTGCGTCGCCATGTCGATGCCGCAGGTCCACATCGTCGCCTATTGCGGCGACCTCGGCTACGGCGTCGCCCGCGGCACCGAGATGCTGTCGATCATGCTCGGGCTCGGCGTCGTGAGCCGCATCGCCTCGGGCTACCTCGCCGACTACATCGGCGGCCTGCGCACGCTCCTGATCGGCTCGGTCCTGCAGGCCTCGACGCTGGCGCTCTACCTCTTCTTCGACGGGCTCACCTCGCTCTACGTGATCTCGGCCCTGTTCGGGCTCGTCCAGGGCGGGCTCGTGCCGAGCTACACGGTGGTGATCCGCGAGCGCTTCCCCGCCGCCGAGGCGGGCGCCCGGGTCGGCATCGTCATCATGGCGACGATCTTCGGCATGGCGCTGGGCGGCTGGCTGTCCGGGGTGATCTTCGACCTCACCGGCTCCTACCGTGCCGCCTTCCTGCACGGGGTCGCCTGGAACCTCCTCAACCTCGGCATCGTGCTCTGGCTGCTGCAGCGCACGGGCACGGACCTGATCCCGCGGGGATTCGGGCGCACGGCGCTCCCCCGGGCCACGTGAGGCGCGCATGACCGGACGGCTCCAAGGCAAGGCGGCGATCGTGACCGGCGGGGCGGGGGGCATCGGCGCCGCCGTGGGCCGGCTGTTCTGCGAGGAGGGCGCCCGTGTCGTCCTCGTCGACCGGGACGCCGACACCCTCGCCCGGGTCGCGGCGGAGATCCGGGCGGCGGTCGCCGGCGCGCAGGTTGTGGAGGTCGCCGACGACGTCGGCGAGGAGGCTTCCGCGGCCCGCATCGTGGCGGCGACCCGGGCGGCGTTCGGCGCCATCGACGTCCTCGTCAACAACGCCGGCATCCGCGCCTACGAGCCCCTCGCCGAGGCGCGCGCCGAGACCTGGCGCGAGATCATCGCCGTGAACCTCCTGAGCCAGGCCTATCTCGTCCGGGAGGCCTTGCCGGACCTGCGCCGGTCGGGCCGCGGCAGCATCGTCAACGTGTCGTCGACCCACGCGGTCAATCCCCGCCCCGGCATGGGCCAGTACGACGTCACCAAGGCCGGGATCGTGTCGCTGACCAAGACGCTCGCCTTCGAGGAGGCCGGGAACGGGGTGCGGGTCAACGCGGTCTGCCCCGGGGCGACGCTGACCCCCTTCCACCTGCGCCGGGCCGCGAACGCGGGTCGCTCCCGGGCCGATCTCGACAAGGAGGCGGCCGACACATGCCTGATGCGGCGCTGGGCCGATCCGCGCGAGGTCGCCTTCCCGATCCTGTGGCTCGCCTCGGACGAGGCCTCCTACGTCACCGCCTCCGTGCTGATGGTCGACGGCGGCCGCCTCGTCGTCTGATCAGGGGGCCTCGATGGAGGCGCGCACCTTCGCCGCGAGCTCCGCATAGGTGAAGGGCTTTCCGATCAGCTGCACCCCCGGATCGAGCCGCCCGTGGTGGACGATGGCGTTGCGGGTGTAGCCGGTCGTGAACAGGACCCGGGTGCCCGGGCGGCGGCGGACGACCTCGTCGGCGAGCATGCGCCCGTTGCTTCCCCCCGGCAGGACCACGTCCGTGAACAGGAGGTCGACCCGCGGCTCGCGGTCCAGCACCGCGAGGGCGCTCGCCGCGTCCTCCGCCTCGAGGATCCGGTAGCCGAGGTCGCGCAGGGCCTCGGCGGTGAAGGCGCGCAGCTCCTGCTCGTCCTCGACGACCAGGATGGTCTCGCCCTCGCCCCGGGCCGGCCCCGCCGGGACGGCGACCCGCACGTCCGCGGACGCTGCGCCGCCGACGAGCCGCGGCAGGTACAGCTTCACCGTCGTGCCCTGGCCGACCTCGCTGTAGATGCGGATGTGGCCGCCCGACTGGCGCACGAAGCCGTAGACCTGGCTCAGCCCGAGCCCGGTGCCCCGGCCCGGTTCCTTGGTGGTGAAGAACGGCTCGAAGACCCGCTCCAGAGTGTCCTTGTCGATGCCGGTGCCCGTGTCGCTCACCGCGATCAGCACGTACTGTCCCGGAGGCACCGGCTCCGGGACTCCGGCGACGTAGGCCTCGTCGAGGGAGGCGTTGCCGGTCTCGATGGTGAGCTTGCCGCCGTCCGGCATGGCGTCGCGGGCGTTCACGGCGAGGTTGACGAGGGCGTTTTCGAGCTGGTTGGCGTCGACCTTCGTCTGCCACAGCCCGCCCGCGAGGACCGTTTCGAGCTGGATCGTGGCGCCGAGGGTGCGGCGCAGCATCTCGGAGACCGAGGCGACGAGCTTGTTCGGCTCCACCGGTTTCGGGTCGAGGGCCTGCCGGCGGGAGAAGGCGAGGAGGCGCTGGGTCAGGGTCGCGGCCCGGCGCGCGCCCTGCATCGCCGAGTCGGCGAGGCGGTGCAGCCGGGCCGCTTCCGGCGGCAGCTGCCGGGCCAACAGTTCGAGGTTACCGGTGATGATGGTGAGCAGGTTGTTGAAGTCGTGCGCGACGCCGCCGGTGAGCTGGCCGACCGCCTCCATCTTCTGGGCCTGGCGCAGCGCCTCCTCGGCCTTGAGGCGCTCCGCCACCTCCGCTTCGACCCGCTGCGCGAGGGTCTCGGACAGCGCCTTGAGCTCGGCCGCGGCCTGCTCGGCGCGCCGGCGCGCATCGAGGAGCTCGCGCTCGTAGCGCCGGCGGTCGGTGGCGTTGAACACGGTGGTGCGGCGCAGCGCCGGCCGCCCGTCCGCGTCGCGCTTCTGTACCGTGTTGACGAGCACCGGCAGCTTGCGCCCGTCCGCCCGAACGAGATCGAAGGCGATCTCGTTGGCGAAGCCCTGCATCTGCAACAGGGGCGCGTAGTGGGTCTCGTGGAAGATCTTTCCCGGGGTGTCGAGGAGGTCGGTGAACCGGGCCTGCAGGAGGCGCTCGCGGTCGTGGCCGGTCCAGTCGAGGAAGGTGCGGTTGACCCGCACGATGCGCCCGTCCGGGAGCGTCGTGAGATAGCCGCAGGGCGCGCCCTCGTAGAGCTCTTCGGCGCTCTCGCCGAGAAGCAGGTCGACGTTCAAGATGCCTCCGCGGGGGCCCTCGCGAGGAAGGCCCGGATCGCCGCCACCGTCTCCTCCGGCGCGCTCAGGTTCGGGCAGTGGCCGGTCGCCTCGAGCTGGACGAAGGTACCGGCCCGGATCTGCGCGGCGACGTAGCGCCCGACGCTCTCCGGCGCGATCACGTCGTTGGCGCATTGCAGGACGAGGGCCGGGATTTCGAGCTTCGGCAGGTCGGCCCGGTTGTCGGACAGGAACGTCACCCGGGCGAAGTGCTTGGCCACCTCCGGATCGGTGCGGCAGAAGCTGTTGGCGAGCTCGTCGGCCAGCTCGGGCCGGTCGCCGTTGCCCATGATCACCGGCGCCATGGTGCTCGACCAGCCGAGATGGTTGGAATCGAGAAAGTCCAGGAGTCCCTCGATGTCCGGGCGCTTGAATCCGCCGACATAGGCCTCGTCGTCGATGTAGCAGGGGGAGGGGCCGACGAGCACGAGCCGGTCGAACAGGTCGGGCCGGCGGATCGCCGCGAGGAGGCCGACCATGGCGCTCACGGAATGGCCGACGAAGATGACGTCCTCCAGGCCGAGCTCGTCGCAGATCGCGATCACGTCGTCGGCGTAGCCGTCGAGGGAGGCGTATTTCGCGGGGTCGAAGGCGGACGCGTCCGAGCGCCCGTGGCCGACATGGTCGAACAGCACCACCCGGTAGTCGGGTTCGAAAGCCGGGGCCACGAAGCGCCACATGTTCTGGTCGCAGCCGTAGCCGTGGGCGAACACGATCGGCTGCTCGCCGCGGCCGCTCACCGACACGTTGTTGCGCTCGACGACCGTCATCGGACCTCCTCGTCTCGCCCGCATATAGAGCAGGCGCCGGGCCGGCGCGAGTTCCGGGCCCGCGAGCCATGCGCCGGGAGCGCTGGACGGCGCCCGCCGCGGGCTCTTAAGAACGGCGAAGCTGGCGGGGGCGCATGTACCGATTCCAGTTCCGCGACGTCTTCACCGCCTGGGAGTTCCTGTTCGAGGGAATCCTGGTGACCCTGTGGCTGTCCGGCGTCACCATGGCGGTCGGCTTCGTCCTCGGCACCCTGTTCGCGGCGGCGAGCGTGTACGGGCCGCGCTGGCTGCGGGTCGCGGTCGCCGCCTATGTGGAGGTGATCCGCAACACGCCGCTGCTCGTCCAGCTGTTCCTGGTCTTCTTCGGGCTGCCGAGCCTCGGGCTGCGCTTCGACGCGATCACCGCCTCGGTCGTGGCGCTCACCATCAACCTCACCGCCTATACGGCGGAGATCGTCCGGGCCGGGCTCGAGGCGATCCCGAAATCGCAGGTCGAGGCCGGCCACGCCCTCGGCCTGACCCCGGTGCAGATCTTCCGCTACGTGGTCCTGTTCCCGGCCCTGAAGATCATTTACCCGGCGCTGGCGAGCCAGTTCATCCTGCTGATGCTGGCGACGAGCGTCGTTTCGCAGATCTCCGCCCCCGACCTGTTCCACGCCGCCTCCATCATCCAGTCGCGCACCTTCCGCGACTTCGAGGTCTACGCCGTGGTGGCGGCGATCTATCTCGGGCTCGCCCTCGCCTTCCGGATCCTGTTCTCCGGCATCTACCTCGTCGTGTTCCGTCGATGATCCGCGAATTCGCCTTCGTCGACTTCCTCTACCTCCTCGCCGCCGCGCGCTGGACGGTGGCGCTCGCCGCGATCGCCTTCGTCGGCGGCGGGCTGCTCGGGCTCGGGGTGGCGCTCCTGCGCGTGGTGCATTTCGCGCCCCTGCGCTGGGTCGCGGCGACCTGGATCCTCGTGGTGCAGGGCACGCCGCTGCTCGCCTGGCTGTTCCTGTTCTATTTCGGCCTGGCCATCGTCGGCATCCGGGTCTCGCCCTGGATCGCCGCCGCCACCGCCTTCTCGATCTACGCCAGCGCCTTCCTCGGCGAGATCTGGCGCGGCAGCCTGCAGTCGATCCCCAAGACCCAGTGGGAGGCGGGCGCGTCCCTCGGCCTCGGCTTCGGCGAGCAGCTGCGCTACGTGATCGTGCCCCAGGCGGTGCGGGTGGCGATCCCGCCGACCGTCGGCTTCCTCGTCCAGCTCGTGAAGAACACCTCGCTCGCCGCGGTGATCGGCTTCGTCGAGCTGACCCGCGAGGGCCAGCTCACCACGGCGGCGACGTTCCGCCCGTTCACGGTCTACATCGTGGTCGCGGCGATCTACTTCTCGCTCTGCTTCCCCCTCACCCTGTGGAGCCGCGCGCTCGAGCGGAGGCTGCATGTCGCTCGTCGAACTGCATGACGTGGTGAAGCGCTTCGGGACCAACACGGTCCTCGACGGCGTGTCGCTCAACGTCGACAAGGGCGAGCTCGTCGCGGTGATCGGCCGCTCGGGCTCTGGCAAGTCGACGCTTCTGCGCTGCATCAACGGGCTCGAGCCGATCCAGGGCGGGCGCATCGTCTTCGACGGGCAGGTCGTCAACGACCCGGCCACCAACCTCCGGGCGCTGCGCCAGAAGGTCGGCATCGTCTTCCAGAGCTACAACCTGTTCCCCCACCTCTCCGTCGAGCGCAACATCACGCTGGCGCCGACGGTGGTGAAGGGCATGCCCCTCGACGAGGCGCGCCGGGTCGCCCGCGAGGTCCTGCGCAAGGTCGGGCTCGAGGAGAAGATCGACGCCTATCCGGACCAGCTCTCCGGCGGCCAGCAGCAGCGCGTCGCCATCGCCCGCTCGCTCGCCATGTCGCCGCAGCTGATGCTGTTCGACGAGATCACCTCGGCTCTCGACCCGGAGCTCGTCGGCGAGGTGCTGAAGGTGCTGGAGCAGGTGGCGAGCCAGGGCATGACCATGATGCTGGTCACGCACGAAATGGGCTTTGCACGAAAGGCGGCATCGCGCATCGTGTTCATGCACCAGGGCCGCATCTGGGAGCAGGGCCCGGCGGACAGGATCTTCGGGCGACCGGAGACGCCGGAGCTCGAGACCTTCCTCGGCGCGGTCCTGTACCAACTCTGACGAGGGAGAGGACCATGAGGAGATTCTGGACCGCCGCGGTCGCGGCCGTGGCCGCGCTCGGCGTGAGCGTCGCCGCGCAGGCCCAGCAGGGCGACCGCTTCGAGAAGATCATGAAGGACGGGGTGGTGCGCATCGGCGTCCCCCTCGACGTGCCGCCCTTCGGGTCGCAGACCGCCGACCGCAAGCCGATCGGCTTCGACGTCGAGTTCGCCGAGATGGTGGCGAAGGCCCTCAACGTGAAGCTGGAGCTGCAGCAGATCACCGCCGCCAACCGCATCCCGTACCTCCTCACCGACAAGGTCGACATCGTCATCTCGGTGATGGGCCTGACCCCGGAACGCGCGCGCCAGATCATGTTCACGGCCCCTTACGCCAACACCTTCCTCGCGGTGTACGGGCCGAAGGCGGCGAAGGTGACGTCGGTCGAGGAGCTCGGCACGCACCGGGTCGCCGCGGCCCGCGGCACGACGCAGGAGCTGGCCCTCTCCGCCGGCAACCCGAAGGCGACGATCATGCGCACGGAGGACGACGCCACCGCGGCGGCGGCCTACCTCTCCGGCCAGGCCGACCTCTTCGCCACCAACAGCATCGTCGCTCAGGAGCTGGCCCAGCGGAACCCGAACAAGGAGTTCGACCGCAAGTTCGTGATCCGGCGCAGCCCGGCCCACATGGGCGTGCGCATGGGCGAGCACAACCTGGTGCGCTGGCTCGACGGCTTCATCTTCTTCAACACGATGAACGGCGAGCTCGAGCGGCTGCACCAGAAGTACCTCGGCATTCCGATGGACCCGCTGCCGAGCCTCTGAGCCCTCCGGCCGGGAGCCCCCGCTCCCGGCCCCCGTTTCCCGGGGCCGGACGGCCCCGTTTTCGTTGCAGGATCTCCCATGGGCAGAGCGGTGACCCCGCGTCCGTCGACCGCGTTCACGGATGTCGATTTCGAGAAGAGCGGCCGGCAGGTCGGCTTCGTCATGCTGCCGCACTCGCCGAACGACGACGCCTGGGGCGTGACCCGGGTGCCGATCGCGGTGATCAAGAACGGCGCGGGCCCGACGGTGATCCTGGAAGGCGGCAATCACGGCGACGAATACGAGGGCCCGATCGCCATCTGCGAGCTGATCCGCGAGCTCGATCCTGGCCGCGTCCAGGGCCGCCTGATCCTGATGCCGGCGAACAACGTGCACGCGGTCATGGCCGGGCAGCGGGTGTCGCCGGTCGACGGGCTCAACTTCAACCGCACCTTCCCGGGCGACCCGGCCGGCACGATCACCCAGCAGATCGCCGCCTACGTGACCGACCACGTCTTTCCCCTCGGCGACGCCTTCCTCGACCTCCATTCGGGCGGCTCCTCCCTCGACATCCTGCCGAGCGC
>DATLFZ010000217.1:0-5444 GCA_035540795.1 Beijerinckiaceae bacterium
TCGTCCCGGCCGTCGGCTTGAGGTAGCCGGTGCAGAGATTCAGGAAGGTGGTCTTGCCCGAGCCGTTGGGGCCGATGATGGCGAGGAACTCGCCCGCCGCCACGTCCACGTCGACCCCGTCGGCGGCGCGCACGCCGCCGAAGGCGAGGGTGAGGCCCCGGGCCGACAGGAGCGCGCTCACGCCGGCCGCCTCCGCCAGCCGCCGTGCAGGAGCCCGTGCAGCCCGCCGGGCAGGAAGAAGATGACGAGGAGCAGCGCCACGCCGATGACGAGGTTCCAGCTCTCGGCGAGGTAGCCGGCGGCGAGCGAGCGCACGCCTTCGAGGAAGAAGGCGCCGATGAAGGGGCCGACCACCGTGCCGGCGCCGCCGAGCACCGCCACGAGGACGAGCTGGCCCGACACCGTCCAGTAGGTCATCTCCGGCAGGACGTGGCCGATCGCCACCGCGGCGAGGAAGCCGCCGATCCCGGCGAGCACCGCCGAGAGCGCGTAGGCCGACAGGAGCACGCCCCGAACCGAGACCCCGAGATAGGCGAGCCGGACCTCGTTGGTGTGCACGGCCGAGAGCGCCTGTCCCATCGAGCTCTGGAGGTAGCGGTGGACGAGGAGGCTCGCCCCGACGAGGAGGACGAGGCCGCCGTAGAGGAGGATCGCCTCGATCGTGGCGCGGGAGACCGGCTGGCCGAGCAGGGTCGGCGCGCCGACCCGCAGGCCGTCCGACCCGCCGGTCCAGGCGTAGAGCTTGGACAGGAGCGTGAAGAACACCATCGACACGGCGAGGTTGAGCATGGCGAAGAAGATCGCCCGGTAGCGCACCATGAAAGCCCCGACGACCGCCCCGGCGAGCGCCGAGGACGCCGCGGACAGGACGAGGAGCAGGCCGAGGTCGGTGACGCCGATGCGGGTCAGGAAGGCGGTGGCGTAGGCGCCGAGCCCGTAGAACATGGCGTGCCCGATCGAGATCAGGCCGGCGCGCAGGAGCAGCGCCACCCCGAGCGCCGCGAAGCCCATGGCGATGGCGAGCACGAACAGGAAGGCGAGCCACGGGAAGGCGAGCGGCAGGAGGGCGATCGCGGCGAGCGCGACCGCGTAGACGAGGGCGCGCATCAGATCCTCCGCGTCGCCGCCGTGCCGAACAGGCCGAACGGGCGCACGAGGAGGACCGCCAGCATGACCAGATACGGCGCGACCGGCTGCAGCTCGGGCGTGTAGTAGATGGCGAGCACCCGGGCGATGCCGACGATCACCGCGGCGATGAGGGCGCCCTCGATCTGGCCGAGCCCACCGATGGCGGCGACGGCGAAGCCGAGCACGATCGCCTCGGCCCCGAGGCCCGGGGCGACGCCGGAGGTGGCGGAGGCGAGGGCGCCGCCCAGCGCGGCGAGGAACACGCCGAGGGTAAAGGCGGCGACGAAGACCCGCTCGGTGTCGATGCCGAGCGTCTGCGCGACCTCCCGGTCGGCGACCACCGCCGAGACGAGCTTGCCGAACCGGGTGCGGGCGAGGATCAGGCGCAGGCCGAGCGCCACGGCCACGGCAAGGCCGATCAGGACGAGGGAATAGTTGAGGTAGACGATGCCGCCGATGGTCGAGACGCCGAGGAGCTGCATCGGCGCGTCCTGGTAGTAGGCCTGGACCCCGAAGGCGAGCTTCTGCAGGTCCTCGAAGATCAGGAACAGGCCGAAGGTGACGAGGATCTGCACCGCCTCGGGACGGCCGTAGGTCCAGCGCACGAAGGTTCGCTCGATCAAAGGCCCGAGCAGCGCGGCGACGAGGGCCGCCGCCAGCACCATCGACAGGAGCGTGAGCGCGGGGGCGAAGCCGCGCCCGACGATCCAGGTCCCGAGCACCACCGCCACGTAGGCGCCGATCGAATAGAAGCTGCCGTGCGCCACGTTGAGGATGCGCAGCACGCTGAACACGAGCGTGAGCCCGACGGCGATGAAGAAGATGAGCGCCGCCTCGGCGAGCCCATCCACGAGCAGCGGCAGGATCGCGCTCATCGTTGCGGCGGTTCTCCGTGCGGGGCGCACCCGGGCCGGGCCCGGGTGCGGAGCCGGCCTACTTGTACGAGCCGGGCTTCGGCATCTGCGCGAGGAAGTCCTTGCCGAGGCCGCCGATCCAGGCGATCGGCTCGGTGCGCGGCGGCGGCGTGACCTTGGCGGCCGGATAGCGCGCCATGTCGGCGATCATCGGGAAGGGATGATCGGCGCTCTTGCGGGTGACGCCGACGATCTGGTCGACGAGCCCGTCGTTGTCCTCGCGCAGCTTCAGGTTCCCGGTATAGGTCTCGATGTCGAGGCCCTTGATCGCCTGGACGAAAGCCTCCCGGGTCGGCTTGCCGCCGGTCGCCTTGGCGGCCTCGGCCAGCACCTTCTCCAGCGCCAGGATCGAGTTCGCCATCTTGAAGGACGGGAAGACCGGGAACTCGCCGTAGCGCTCCCGGTAGGCCTTGACGAAGTCGCGGGTGCGCGGGTTCGCCTGCGCGGTCGGCGAGTTCCACCAGCCGTCGCCGAGGACGCCGACGATGACGCCGTCGGGCAGTTCGATGCGCTGCAGGATGGTCTCGCCGAGCGCCAGCACGACCTGGCTCTGGGTGAACAGCCCGCGCGGCAGGGCCTGGCGCACGAAGTTCTCGAGGTCCGCCCCCCACAGGTTCGAGAACACCACGTCCGGGCGCGCGGCGACGATGCGGGAGATTTCGGTCTGGAAGTTCGGCGTGCCGAGCTTGGGATAGAGCTCGGCCACGATCTCGACGTCCGGCTTGAAGGCCTTGAGCGCCGCCTTGAAGATCGCGCCGGCGTCGTGGCCGAAGGCGTAGTCCGGGTTGATGATGGCGACCCGCCGCACGTCCGGCTTCTTCTCGAGAAGGTAGATCGCGTAGGCCAGGAATTCCGGGATCGTGCTGCTGTTCGTGCGGTAGACGTACTCGTACTGGTCCTTGAGGAAGAGCTGGTGGGTGTCGCAGTTCCAGCTCAGCATCGGCATCTTGAGCTGCTCGGCGACGGGCGCGAGCGCCAGGCAGTTGGCGCTCGACAGGGCCGCCACGTTGACGAGCACGCTGTTGTCGCCGGCGAGGCGGCGGAACTCGGACACCACCGCCGCGCCCCCCTGCGCCTCGTCGACGAAGATCGGCCGCAGCTTGATCCCGGCCACCCCGCCGCCGGCGTTGATCGTGTCGATCATCAGCTCGGCCGCGTTGCGGCCCGGCATGCCGTAGGCGGCGGGCGGGCCCGACAGGAAGGTGAAGATGCCGACGCCGACCTCGCCCTGGGCGTGGGCCGCGCCCGGCAGGCTCAGGAGCGCCGCCGCCAGAAGATGCCTCAGTCGCTTCATGGTGAAACTCCCTCGGGTGGAGCGGCCGGCCTTCTGACCGGGCGCCGGGTGGCGATCAGGGCTGAAACATGCTTGTGATATTTCACAGGATCGGATTATGAGTGGGCCGTTGTCAAGCTCGCGGCGGAGCCCGCAGAGGCAGGGGAGGCGCCCATGACCGAGATCCGCATGCGCACGCCCTCCGGCGAGCGCCGCGTCGCGGTGACATCCCTCGTGATCGCCGGCTGGACCGGGCGCGACAAGGCGGCGATGGAGCACCACATCGCCGAGCTCGAGGCGCTCGGCGTCGCCCGCCCGGCCCGCACGCCGATCTTCTACCGGGCCTCCGCGACGCGCCTGACCCAGGCTCCCGCGATCGAGGTGGTGGGGACGGATTCGAGCGGCGAGGTCGAGTACGTGCTGGTCGCGGCGGAGGGCCGGCTGTACGTCGGCGTCGGCTCGGACCACACCGACCGCAAGGTCGAGACCTACGGCGTCACCGTGTCCAAGCAGATGTGCGACAAGCCCCTCGGGACGGAGTTCTGGCCGTTCGAGGACGTCGCCGGCCACTGGGACCGGCTGCACCTGCGCAGCTTCGCCACGATCGGCGGCGAGCGCGCCCCCTACCAGGACGGGCCGGTCGCCCGCATGCTGGCGCCCCTCGACCTCGTGCGCGACTATACCGGGAGCGAGCGGCTGCCGGACGGAACCGTCATGTTCTGCGGCACGCTCGGGGCGATCGGCGGCATCCGGCCGGCGGAGCGCTTCGAGGGCGAGCTCGCGGACCCGGTGCTCGGGCGCCGCATCGCCTTCGGCTACGACGTGCGCCCCCTCCCGATCGAGGGCTAGGATGGAGAATCTGGCGCAGGCCGATCCGCCGGCGCGCAAGGCGGCCCGCGCCGAGCCGGCCTCGCTGCGCGAGCGCGCCTACCGCACCATCCGCGACAAGATCATCACCTGCGAGCTGCGCCCCGGCGAAGCCGTGAGCGAGGGCGCGCTCTCGGCGGCGCTCGGCATCGGCCGCACGCCGGTGCACCAGGCCCTCGACCGGCTGATGGTCGAGGGGCTCGTCGACGTGCTGCCGCGCAAGGGCGTCGTCGTGCGCCCGCTCAGCCTCGACGAGGTGGTCGACATCATCGACGTGCGCCTCGTCAACGAGACCTGGTGCGCCCGCCTCGTCGCCGAGCGGGCGACAGCCGACGAGATCGCCGTCCTCGAGGACAACCTCGCCCGCTTCGGCCGGGCGGTGGAGGATCGGGACCTCGTCCGCCTGATGCGCCTCGACGAGGCGTTCCACCTCGCCTTGTCGGGCGCCGCCCGCAACCCGGTGCTGGCCGACCTCCTGCGCACCCTGCACAGCCGCTCCCTGCGCTTCTGGTTCGTGTCGCTTCGTGCCGCGGACCACTACCGTCGGGTCGCCCGGGAGCACGCCGCCATCGTCGCCACGATCCGCGACCGCGACCCCGCCGCCGCGGAAACCGCGATGCGCGCCCATATCGACGCCTTCCGCGCCAACCTCGTCCGCCACCTGTAGGCTGGGCTCGGCGGCCGCTGGCAGACCGGCGCCGGCCCCTACTCCGCGCCGCGGGCGACGCAGCCGGCGTTGCGGAAGCCGGGCCTGCCGTAGCGCAGGGGAGCCCCGTCCGCGTCGGTGACCCGGCCGCCGGCGGCGGCGAGCACCGCATGGCCGGCGGCGACGTCCCATTCCATGGTGGGGGTCAGGCGCGGGTAGAGGTCGCCGAGGCCTTCGGCGATCAGGCCGAACTTCAGGGACGAGCCGAGCGGCCGGCGGGCGGCGACGGGCAGCCGGGCGAGGAAGGCCTCGTTGCCGGCATGGTTGTGGGAGCGGCTGACGAGGGCGAGAAGCCCCGCGGCCGGGGGCCGGCGGGCGCGGATCGGCGCGGCGGCGCGGAGCGCCTCGCGCCGCCCGGGCGCCGCCTGCGCCGCAAAGGCGCCGGCGCCGCCGAACCAGACGCGCTCGCGCGTCGGTGCGTAGACCGCCCCGGCGATCGCCTCCCCGTCCTCGATAAGGGCGATGTTGACCGTGAACTCGCCGTTGCGGGCGACGAACTCCCGGGTGCCGTCGAGGGGATCGACGAGGACGAAGACGCGGCCGACCTCCGGGACGT
>DATLFZ010000218.1:0-6125 GCA_035540795.1 Beijerinckiaceae bacterium
ACCGTCGAGCTCACGACGAGCGAGCCCGACGCCTTCCTGCCGATCAACCTGACGAACCTGTTCATGGCCTCGCCGGCACCGCCTTGAGCTTCGCGTCCCAATGGGCCGGCGAGGCCATGAACAGGTTCGTCAGGTTGATCGGCAGGAAGGCGTCGGGCTCGCTCGTCGTGAGCTCGACGGTCATGTCGTCGATCTTGCGGGCCGAGCGCAGGGTCGGCATGCGCGAGGCGGTGACGCCGACCTGGCTCGGGTCGAAATGCGGCGCCTCCTTGTCGAGCACCTTGCGCACGTTCCAGACGACCGCGTCGGCGTTGAAGGCGGAGCCGTCGTGGAACTTGACGCCCGGCCGCAGCCGGAAGACCCACTTGGTCTTGTCGTTGTCGTCGGCCTTCCATTCGGTGGCGACCCCCGGGATCACCGTCGAGGGCTCGTCCGCCTTCGACAGGTCCCACTGCGTCAGGCCGTCGTAGATCGGGATGCCGGTGAAGCGGTTGCCCTCGAAGCCCTGGTCGGGCTGGCCGAGGGTGCGCGGGATGTCGGCCGCGGTCATGCCGATGCGCAGGACCTTCTCCTGGGCGACGGCCGAGGTGGCGAGCGCCGCCATGGCGGCGAAGCAGACCGAAGCGAGCAGACCTTTTCTCATGACCCCTCCGTTTCCCGCCTTGGCGGGCTTGGCGACTGTGGCGCGGATCAGCAACCGTCGTGCCAGCGCTCTGTGCCGAGCGTTTCCTCCCGAACCGCGTCCGGCTAGGTTAAGCGGGTGATCGCGGCTTGTGCAATCCGCCTTTTCCGGCGGCGGCGCCTCACCACCCGATCGCCTTCGGCAGCCAGGTGGCGAGGCCCGGGAACAGGAAGACCAGCGCCAGCGCGATCGCCTGGATCAGGACGAACGGGATCACGCCCCGGTACATGTCCCCCGTTTTCACCTCGGGCGGCGCCACCCCGCGCAGGAAGAACAGGGACCAGCCGAAGGGGGGCGTCAGGAACGAGGTCTGCAGGTTCATGCAGATCAGCGTCGCGAGCCAGACCATGTCGACGTTCGCCGCCGCGAAGACCGGCAGGAACAGCGGCACGGCGATGTAGGAGATCTCGATCCACTCGATGAAGAAGCCGAGGACGAAGATCAGCAGCATCAGGAACCAGATCGAGGCGTCGATGCCGCCGGGGACGAGCCCGAACAGGTCGTGCACGAGGCGCTCGCCCTGGAGCCCGCGGAAGGCGAGGGCGAAGACCTGCGCGCAGACCAGGATGAACATCACCATGGCGGTGATCCGGGTCGTCGCCTGCGCGGTCTCCCGCAGCACGCTCCAGGACAGCCGCCCGCCGAGGGCCGCCACCGCGATCGAGCCGAGCGCGCCCATGGAGGCCGCCTCTGACGGCGCCGCGATCCCCGCAACGATCGAGCCGAGCACCGCCATGACGAGCCCGATCGGCGGCGCGACCACCCGCAGGAGCCGGCCCGCGAGCTCGCGGCCGGAGACGAGGGAGCGCTCCTCCTTCGGTACCGCCGGCACCATCTTGGGCTGCACGATTCCGAGCAGCAGGACGTAGGCGATGTAGAAGCCCGCGAGCATCAGCCCCGGGGCCATCGCGGCGGCGAACAGGGTGCCGACCGAGGTGTTCATGATGTCGGCGAGCAGGATCAGGATCAGGCTCGGCGGGATGATCTGGCCGAGCGTGCCGGAGGCGCAGATGACGCCGCAGGCGAGGCCGCGGTCGTAGCCCCGGCGCAGCATCCCGGGCAGGGTGAGGAGGCCCAGCGTCACCACCGTCGCGCCGACGATGCCGGTCGTCGCGCCCATCAGCACGCCGACCAGGATGATGCCGAGGCCGAGCCCGCCGCGCAGGCGTCCCGCCGCATGGCCGATCACGTCCATGAGGTCCTCGGCGAGGCGCGACTTCTCCAGCATCACGCCCATGAAGACGAAGAGCGGGATGGCGAGCAGCGTGGTGTTGGTGACGACGCCGAAGATGCGGTGCGGCAGGAGGTTGAACAGGAGCGAGCCGAAGCCGAGCCAGCCGAACACGAAGCCGGTCGTCGCCAGCGTCAGCCCGACCGGGATGCCGAGCATGAGCAGCACGAAGAACGACGCCAGCATCGCGATGGCGAGGATTTCGAGCGTCGGCATCAGGCGTTCCGGAAGGCGAGGGCGGCGCGGATCGCCTGGGCGAGGGACTGGACGAGGAGGAGCGCGAACCCGACCGGGATGAACGCCTTGACGACCCAGCGATGGTCGATGCCGCCCGGATTGGCCGAGCCCTCGCCGATGGCGAAGGACTGCGCCACGTAGGGGATCGAGAGCCGGATCACGATCGCGGCGAAGGCCATGGCGAGGAGCGCCGAGACGACCTCGACGGCGAGCTTGCCGCGGGGGCCGAAGCGGGCGAACAGCACGTCCACGCGCACGTGCTCCCCATGGCGGAGCGCGTACGACATCCCGATCAGGACGATCGGCACCAGGAGGTGCCACTCGAGCTCCTGCGCCCAGATGCGGCCGATCGAGAAGCCGTAGCGCAGGAGCACGTTGGCGCCCATCACGAGCGCCAGCACGAAGGTCAGCCAGGAGGCCGCGCGGCCGACGACGTCGACGAACGCCTCGATCCCGTCGGCGAGCCGGGCCGCCGGCCCCACCGGAGCGGCCGTCGCCGCCATCCCCCCGCCCCGTCCCGTTCGGTCACGCGCCCTTGCGGATGCGGGTGTGGTAGACCGTCTCGCTCTGGTCGGCCCACGCGTCGTACTTCGCCTTGTAGGCCATGTAGGAATCGTGAACCTTCCTGGTGACCGGGTCCTTCGCCACCGCCTCGGCCAGGATCTTGTCGGTCGCGGCGCGCAGCGCCTTCACCACGTCGTCGGGAAGCGGCTGCGCGATCACGCCGTGGTTCTTGACGAGGTCCTCCATGGCCTCGGCGTTGTTCTTCTGGCACCAGGCCTCGCTGATGACGTTGCAGGCGGCGCAGGCGTTCTCGACGATGGCCTTGAGGTCGGCCGGCAGGCTGTTCCACTTGGCCTTGTTGATGGTGAGCTCGCTCGCCGTCGCCATCTCGTGCCAGCCGGTCGTGTAGTAGTACTTGGCGACCTTGTGCAGGCCGAGCTGGCGGTCGAGGAAGGGCCCGACGAACTCGGCCGCGTCGATGACGCCGCGCTCGAGGTTGGGGAAGATCTCGCCGGGCGCGATCAGGCGGGCGTCGACGCCGAGCTCCCGGTAGACCCGGCCGGCGAGGCCGGGAATGCGCATCTTGACCCCGTTGAGGTCGCCGACGGTCTTGATCTCCTTGCGGAACCAGCCCGTCATCTGCACGCCGGTGTTGCCGCACAGGATCGGCACCAGGTTGAACCGGTCGTAGACCTCGCGCCACAGGTCGGCCCCGCCGCCGTCGTAGTACCAGCCGTTGAAGCCCTGGAAATTGAGCCCGAACGGCACCGCGGTGAAGTACTGGGCGGCGAAGCTCTTGCCGGTCCAGAAATAGGAATTGGCGTAGTTCATCTCGACGACGCCCGACGACACGGCGTCGAAGCCCTCGGCGGCCGGGATCAGCTCGCCGGCGCCGTAGAACTGGATCTTGATGCGGCCGTTCGACATCTCCTCGATGCGGCGGATCAGGTCCTTCGCGCTGCCGGGGCCTGTCGAATAGAAGGCGGCGTTCGGGCCGTAGAAGCTCGTCATCTTCCAGTTGAAGCTGGTCTGGGCCCGCGCGACGGCGGGCGCCGCGACGATGCCCGTCGCCGAGCCGAGTGCCAGCTTGCCGAAATCGCGACGCCGCATGAGGACCTCCCCGCTTCTTCCGTTGCGGCGAGTATGCGATGGCGCTTCCTCTACGGACAAGCTGATTTTGGGCGCAGAGTCTGGCTCGCCGGCGGGCAGTTTGCCCGTCGCGGCGGCGGCCGCGCTCCGGAATTCAGGGGGTGGTGCCGGTTGAGGGACTTGAACCCCCGACCTACCGCTTACAAGGCGGTTGCTCTACCAGCTGAGCTAAACCGGCTCGCCTTTGGAGCTAGCAGCCGCCCGCCCGGGCCGCAAGGTGCGGGGCGGGGCGCCGCATGTGCGCCAGCGCACTGAAACAAAACCGCGATTCGCGAATTATCTCCCCACGAAGCGGCCCTGGGCGGGCCGAAATCAAACAACGAGGAACAGAATCGTGACCAGCTCACGTTCTTCGGGGGCGGGCGCCGGCTTTGCCTTGGCGCTATTCCTCTCCGGCTCCGCTTTCGTCTTCGCGCCGCTGGCGTCGAGCACGGCGGCCGAGGCGCAAACTCCGAAAAAGACCCGCGTCGCCGCGGCGGAAGTCACCAGGGCCGCGGTGACCGAGGCGCCGGCCGAGACCGCTCCGGGCGGCGCGACCGAGGACGACCTCGCCTGCTTCAGGCCGCGCAAGCGGCTCTGGGTCGAGGGCGAGGGCTGGATCGTCCGCCGGGTCACCGTCTGCCGCTGAGGGCGGGCCGCGCCCGCCTTGCCGCCCGGCGCCCGCCGGGCTAACGCTGCCGCATGCGGACCGCGCTCTACACCGGCAGCTTCGACCCGGTCACCAACGGCCATCTCGACGTGGTGCGGCGCGCCCTGCGGGTCGCCGACCGGCTCGTGATCGCGATCGGGGTGCATTCGTCCAAGTCGCCGCTGTTCTCCGCGCAGGAGCGGGCCGACATGCTGCGCGAGGTCTGCGGACCTGTCGCCGCGGCGGAAGGCGCGGCCCTCGAGGTCGTCACCTTCTCGGATCTCGCCGTCCAGGCGGCGCGCCGGGTCGGGGCGACGCTGATCGTCCGCGGCCTGCGCGACGGCACCGATCTCGACTACGAGATGCAGATGGCGGCCATGAACGAGACCATGGCGCCGGACGTCACGACCCTGTTCTTCCCCGCCTCGCCCGCGGTCCGCCCCATCACCGCCACCCTGGTCCGCCAGATCGCCGCCATGGGCGGCGACGTGTCGCCCTTCGTGCCGGCGATCGTGGCCGCCCGACTCGCCGCCCGCTAGCCTTTCTCCGGGAGATCCCGAATGGTCCGTGCCCTTCTCGTCGCCGCCCTGCTCGCCGCCACACCGGCGGTCGCCCAGCAGTCCGCCCTCGACCCCCAGAACACCGTCTTCCTCGAGACCAAGGACGGGCGCATCGTCATCCGCCTGCGGCCGGACCTCGCGCCGAAGCACGTGGAGCAGATCCGCACGCTGACCAAGAAGGGCTTTTACGACAACGTCCCGTTCCACCGGGTGATCGAGGGCTTCATGGCCCAGACCGGCGATCCGACCGGCACCGGCACGGGCAAGTCGGACCTGCCCAACGTCCCGGCCGAGTTCACCCAGACGCCGTTCCGGCGCGGCTCCGTCGGCATGGCCCGCTCGCAGGCGCCGAACTCGGCCAATTCCCAGTTCTTCATCTGCTACGAGGGCTGCGGACCGCTCACCGGCCAGTACACCCTCTTCGGCGAGGTCGTGTCGGGCATGGACGTCGCCGACAAGATCCGGAAGGGCGACAAGGCCGCCAACGGCATGGTGCGCAATCCCGACCGCATCCTGCGCATGCGCATGATGGCCGACGCGCAGTAGCCCGGAACGGCCGGCGCCCGCGCCGGTTCCTCCCCGAACCTCGAAAGGAGCCGCGATGGCGACCGATCCCGAAAACACGCTCATCCTCGAGACCACCAAGGGCCGCGTGGTCATCGCCCTGCGTCCCGACCTCGCGCCGGGCCATGTCGAGCGGCTCAAGACGCTCGCCCGGCGCGGCTTCTACGACGGCGTGCCGTTCCACCGGGTCATCGACGGCTTCATGGCCCAGACCGGCGACCCGACCGGGACCGGCATGGGCGGCTCGGACCTGCCGGACCTGAAGGCCGAGTTCAACGCCGAGCCGCACGTGCGCGGCGTCTGCTCCATGGCGCGGGCCTCGAACCCGAACTCGGCCAACTCCCAGTTCTTCATCTGCTTCGACGATGCCCGCTTCCTCGACCGCCAGTACACGGTCTGGGGCAAGGTGGTCGAAGGGATGGACGTGGTCGACAAGATCAAGCGCGGCGAGCCCGTGAAGGACCCCGACCGTGTCGTGTCGATGAAGGTCGGGGCCGACGCGCAGGCCTGAGGCCCCTCAGGCGGGCGGGGCGCGCAGCGCCGCCGGCGGCGAGGCGGGCAGCGCCACGA
>DATLFZ010000219.1:0-5779 GCA_035540795.1 Beijerinckiaceae bacterium
TTCCGGCCCAGGACCG
This sequence comes from Beijerinckiaceae bacterium, assembly GCA_035540795.1. Lineage (GTDB taxonomy): Bacteria > Pseudomonadota > Alphaproteobacteria > Rhizobiales > Beijerinckiaceae > JAJKJG01. The sequence continues at coordinate 17 of DATLFZ010000219.1, forward strand.
GGAGGCGTTCGCGAACGTGCAGAAGGATGCGGCCTCCTTCAGGACCTTCAGGACCGAGACCGCGCGTCTCGGGGTCGAGGTGTCGCCGGCGGCGGCGAACCAGCAGGGCAACAACGAGGCGAACCGCGCCAACCGGCGGGCTTTTCAGGAGAGCATCGACGCTCTGACGAAGCGCAGCAGTGCCGCTGTCGAGGCGGTGGACGAGCAGACCAAGGCGCTCTACGGCCAGAGGCTCACCCTCCTGATCGGTCTCGCTCTCGGGGCCGTGGCGGCAGGCCTCCTCGTCGGCGGCTTCGTCGGTCACCGGCAGATCTCGCGACCTCTGCAGCAGGTCACCGCGGCGATTCAGAAGCTCGCGGCCGGCGATTACCGGCTGCCGGAGGTCCGCGAGACCCGGGACGAGGTCGGCGAGATCTGGAAGTCCATGCAGGTCTTCGCGGCCGCCATGGAGGAAGCGGAGCACCTCCGGACGGCGCAGACGGAGGCGGAGAAGGCGGCCTCGGCGAGCCGGAAAGCGGAGATGATGGAACTCGCCAGCCGGTTCGAGGGAAGCGTGGGTGGTCTCGTCCAGCACCTCTCTGCAGCGGCTCAGGAGATGGAGGCGACCGCGCAGGCGATGGCCACCACGGCGGCCCAGACGACGGAGCAATCGAGCGCCGTCGCGAGCGCCGCCGATCAGACCTCGTCCAACGTCCAGGCGGTTGCCGCCGCGACCGAGGAACTGGCGACGTCCGCGGGAGAGATCGGCCACCAGGTGGCCCAGACCTCCCGCGTCGCCGCCAAGGCGGTGGAGAGCGCTCATCTGACCAACGCGCGGGTGCAGGCGCTCGCCGAAGGCGCGCAGAAGATCGGGGACGTGGTCGCCCTCATCAACACCATCGCCGGCCAGACGAACCTGCTCGCCCTCAACGCCACGATCGAGGCGGCGCGGGCCGGCGAGGCCGGACGAGGGTTCGCCGTGGTCGCGTCGGAGGTGAAGGAGCTCGCCACCCAGACCTCTAAGGCGACCGAAGAGATCGCCACCCAGATCGCGCAGATCCAGGAGGCGACGAGCGCGGCGGTCGAGGCGATCCGCGGCATCGGCACCACCATCGAGGAGGTGCACGCGGTGGCGGTGAGCGTCGCGGCGGCGGCCGAGCAGCAGCAGGCGGCCGCCCAGGAGATCGCGCGCAACGTGAGCGAGGCGGCGCGCGGCACGGGAGAGGTGACCGAGAACATCACCCTCGTGCAGCACGCGGCGAACGATGCCGGATCGGCGGCGGGTCAGGTCCTCGCCGCGGCGGGCGAACTGTCGCGGAACTCCGCGGCCCTCAGCCGGGAGGTGGACGCCTTCCTCGAAGGCGTTCGCGCCGCCTGAGGAATGCGCCGACCGCGGCGCCGCGTCACGCCGCGGTCGGCGCTGTCCCGACTCCCACCGGGATGGCAGCGTCTGCTCGTCTGGGGCCGGTCCGACCGGGATGCGCCGCCGACTGGCGGTCGGCGGCGACCTCGTCCACCGCCGCGACGATCGCGTCCTGCGCGAAGTACTGGATCATGTGGCCGAGGCCGGGCAGGACCGTGAGGCGGGCGCCCGGCACCGCGCGGGCGAGGGCGACGGACTGGCGCTCGAAATCGACGATCTCGTCGGAATCGCCGGCGAGGATCGCGACCGGCAGGTCGACGTCTCCGTAACGGTCCGCGAGGGACGCGGCGCTCGGCACCATGAAGGCGCTGTCCTCGGCGCTCGCCCGCAGCTGGCCGGGACGGAAGGCGAGGGGCAGCGGGAAGCCCTCGCGGAAGGCGCGGGGCACCGGCCGCGGCGAGAACATCTTCGGGACCAGGCGCTTCGCCATGAGGGCCGCCGCGGGCGGGCCGATCGTGTGGCGAACGACGTCGCCGAGGACCGGGATCGCCGGCGGGGCGAACAGCCACACGTCCATGCGCCCGGTCGGAAAGTAGTAGCCGGACAGGAGCACGGCGCCGCGCAGGGCGTGCCCATGCTCGACGGCGAGGGCGGCCGCGGTGAGCGCGCCCCAGGAATGGCCCACGACGACCGGCTTCTCGATCCCGAGCCTTCCCATCGCCTTCGCCACGAGCGCGGCCTGCGCCCGCGCGGTCCACAGCCGGTCGCGCGGGCGCTCGCTGTAACCGAAACCGGGCCGGTCGACGGCGATCGTCCGGTAGCGCCGGGCGAGGCGGTCCATGAGGCCGCAGGCCTCCCAGTCGTCGACCAGCGTCCCGTTGCCGGGGAGGAGGAGCACCGGCGGGCCCTCGCCGCGGGCGTGGAAATGCAGGCGCACCCCGTCGACCTCGACGAAGCGGCCGATCGGCGGGTGGCGGCGCTCGGTGGCGCGTGTCCAGGCCGCGACCGCGACCGCCGATCCGGCGAGGGCGGCCGCCGCAAGCCAGCCGGGGCGGCTCCCCGGGCGCAGGGCGCGGCTCACTGGCGGTTCGTCTTGGTGTTGGCGGCCTTGTTGTTGTCCTGCTTGCCCATGTCGAGGCGGCTCTTGGTGGTGCCGCCGCTCTCGCGGGACTTGCGGCCGTGGATGTCGTTCTTGCTGTCGGCCGAGTTGTCGCCCTTCATCTTGCCTCTCGACATGGAAAACCCTTTCGCTCTCGCTGGCAGAACCGGCGAGCCGCGAGAGCGGTTCCGGGTCAGAGGGCGAGGAACTGCAGCCCGGCCCCCGGCGCGAGGAGGACGAAGCCCCAGACCATGGCGGAGGCGACGTTCGCGGCCTGGAACAGGATCCGGGGCATCGCGAAGATGCCGGCGATGAGCGGCACCACCGCCCGGGCCGGGCCGAAGAAGCGGCCGATGAAGATGCCCCAGGTGCCCCAGCGCGAGAAGAAGTTCTCCCCCATCGTCACGAGGTCGGGCCGGGTCGAGAGCGGCCAGATGGTGAAGGCCCGGTATTTCAGCGCCCGGCCGATCTCGTAGGAGACCCAGTCGCCGAGGGTCGCGCCGACGGCGGCGCCGAGCCAGACCGGCCAGAACTCGATCCCGGCGACCCCGATCAGGGCGCCGATCGCGAGCATCAGCACCGTCGCCGGGACGAACAGGGACACCACCGCGAGCGATTCGCCGAAGGCCAGCGCGAACACGATGACCGGCGCCCAGACCTGGTTGTGGCGCACGAACTCGACGACGGTGGCGCGGAGAGCTTCGATGTCCATGGGGGGCTCGGGGCGGGCCCGCTTCCCAAGCCGGTTCCGGCGGCTTTTGCAAGGCGCCCGGCACGGAACGGGAACGTTGATGGCGCCGATCACGGAAGGCGATTTGTCGCCGCGCCCCGCCCGGTTCATAGGGAACGCGCCCGGGCGGCGGGAGCGCGGGCGGCGAGCGAGGCGGGGCGGACCGTGAACATCCTCTCGATCCAGTCCCACGTCGCCTACGGGCACGTGGGCAACGCCTCGGCGGTGTTCCCCATGCAGCGGCTCGGGGTCGAGGTGTGGCCGATCCACACGGTCCAGTTCTCGAACCACACCGGCTACGGCGCCTGGCGCGGCCGCGTCTTCGACGGGCCGGCGATCGAGGATCTGGTCGAAGGCATCGCCGAGCGCGGCGTGCTCCCCCGCTGCGACGGGGTCCTGTCCGGCTACATGGGCTCGGCCGACATCGGCAATGCGATCCTGTCCGCGGTCGCACGGGTGCGCGCGGCGAACCCGAAGGCGCTCTATTGCTGCGATCCGGTCATCGGCGACGTCGGCCGCGGCGTCTTCGTGCGACCCGGCATTCCCGAATTCATGCGGGACCAGGCGGTCCCGGCCGCCGACGTCATCACCCCGAACCACTTTGAGCTCGACTACCTCGCCGGCGGCCCGACGGGGACCCTTTCCCAGGCCAAGGAGGCGGTCGCCGCGGTGCAGCGCACGGGACCGCGGGTCGTCCTCGTCACCTCGCTCCACACCCGCGAGACGCCGGACGACGCGATCGACCTCCTCGCCGGCGAGGGCGGTCGGTTCTGGCGCGTCCGCACGCCGCGCCTGTCGCTTTCCGTGAACGGGGCGGGGGACGCCATCGCCGCCCTGTTCTTCGTCCACTACGCCCGGACCGGCTCGGCGGCGGCCGCGGCCGGGGAGGCGGCGGCCTCGATCCACGGGCTCCTGCGCCGCACCGCCGAGGCCGGCTCGCGGGAGATCCTGACGGTCGCCGCGCAAGACGAGTTCGTGACGCCGTCGCAGCGCTTCCCGGTCGAGGCGGTGTGAACGCTTGCCCCGGGCCCGGGGCCGGGCGACAAGGGCCCATGCGCCTGCGCATCGCCACCTTCAACGTCGAGAACCTGGCCTCCCGCCACAGCTTCGGCCCGAAGGAGCGGCCCGACACGGCGCCGGCCCTGTCCCTGTTCGACGTCGCCGAGGCGGAGATGCGCGAGAGCGTGCAGCGCTCGGTCGCGGTGGCGCTCGAGGACGACAAGCGCGAGCTCTCGGCGCTCGCCCTGGCGGATCTCGGCGCCGACATCCTGGCCCTTCAGGAGATCGACAATCTCGGCGTGCTGCAGGCCTTCTTCGCCAACTACGTCCACCGCCTCGCCGACATCCGCTACGGCCATTTCAAGCTGATCGACGGCAACGACCCGCGCGGCATCGACGTCGCCTTCGCGGCCCGCCTCGACCTGATCGAGGCGAAGAAGGTGCGGGCGATCTCCCACCACGAGGCGAGCTTCGGCGAGCTCGGCTGCCACGAGCCCGAGCTCGAGCGCTTCGGCATCACCCCCGACGACCTCGTCTTCAACCGGGACTGCCTCGAGGTGCTGCTCGATTTCGGCGACCGCCAGCTCGCGGTCTATGTCTGCCACTTCAAGGCCATCGCCGACCGGGAGGACGGCCGCATCGCCACGCTGCCGATCCGCCGGGCGGAGGCGCGGGCGGTGCGGCGCATCGTGCAGGACCGCTTCGGCGAGCGCTGGCGCGAGGCGAACTGGGTCGTCGCCGGCGACCTCAACGACTTCTCCGAGCAGATCCTGCCGGGCGGGCGCGTCGTCGCGGCCGGGCCGAGCGGGGTCGACGACCTCCTCGACGACTTCGCCGTGAACCCGGTCGCGGCGCTGCCGCCGGCCGAGCGCTGGACGCTGTTCCATCGCGACTGCCGCGGCACCGAGCCGAAGGAGGAGCACGTCCAGCTCGACTACGTGCTGCTGTCGCCCGCGCTCGCCGCGGCGAACCCGAACCCCAAGGTCGAGATCCTGCGTCGGGGGCTGCCCTATCGCGTGCCCACGGACCCCGCCGCGCCCGACCGCTCCGTCGGCTTCCTCTCGACCCGTGCCGACCGCTATCCGCGCACCGGCTGGGACCGGCCGAAGGCCAGCGACCACTGCCCGGTCGTGGTCGAGATCGAGATTCCGCGACAGGGAGACCGCCCTTGAAGCGCCGCTTCTTCACCCTCGACGTCTTCACGCGCACGCCGCTGGCGGGGAACCCGCTCGCCGTGGTGCTCGATTCCGACGGCCTCGACGGGGCCCGCATGCAGGCGATCGCGCGCGAGTTCAACCTGTCCGAGACGGTGTTCGTGCTGCCGCCGAGCGACGGGCGGCAACGGGCGAAGCTGCGCATCTTCACACCGGGGCGGGAGCTTCCCTTCGCTGGCCACCCGACGGTCGGCACCGCCGTGCTCCTCGGGCTCGAGGATGCCCGCGACGGCGCCAGGGCGCGCGCCTTCGGCCTCGAGGAGGAGGTCGGGGTGGTGCCCTGCGTCGTCGACCTGGAAGGGGAGGGGGCGGGCTACGCCCGCTTTCGCCTCCCCCGGCTGCCGAAGGTCTGGGGCGAGGGCCGCGACCCGGCGCAGGC
>DATLFZ010000220.1:0-17040 GCA_035540795.1 Beijerinckiaceae bacterium
CGGGAAGGACGGGGGCGGGCGCGGCGCCGAACAGGGGCGCCGGGTGGCGGCCGGTCTGGAACACGAGCGCGTTCGCCGCGATCGCCGTCGCCGCGCCGAGGAACACGGCGCTGCCGAAGGCGAGCCCGGGGCGGCGCCAGAGCCAGGCGAGCCGCCGGGCGCCCGAACCGGAACGGCGGGCCGGAGCGGCCACGGTGAAATCGCGGCCGGACCGCGCTGCAAGAGCCTCACGCACGAACGATCATCCCGTCTTGAGAGCACCGAGGAGGGCCGGCCGGCGCGGCACGGCCTTGATGCGGATGGCGCCGCCGGGCGCCCGGCCGGTGCGGCAGTCGAGGGGCAGGGTCACAGTCACCGCCGTGCCTTCGCCGGGCGCGCTCTCGACCACCATCTCGCCCCCGTGCAGGCCGACGAGGCCGCGCACGACGGAGAGCCCGAGTCCGGTCCCTTCGTGGGTGCGGGCATAGGCCGGTCCCGCCTGGAAGAAGGGGTCGCCGAGCCGCGGCAGGTCCGCCTCGGCGATGCCGATGCCGGTGTCGGCGACGCCGAGCCGGACGCGGTCGCCGTCCCGGCGCACGGACACGGTCACCCGGCCGCCCCGGGGCGTGAACTTCACCGCGTTGGACACGAGGTTGATCAGGATCTGACGGCAGGCGCGGCCGTCGGCGACCACCTCGGGCGATTCCCGCGGCAGGTCGCGGGCGAGGAGCACCCCGGCCTGGTCCGCCTTGAGCTGGAGGAGGTCGCAGCAGCCGTGGACGAGAGGGACGATCTGGACCGGCTCCGGGTCGAAGTCGAAGGCGCCGGACTCGATCCGCGACATCCCCAGCAGGGTGTTCACCACCTCGAGGAGGTGCATCCCGGATTCGTGGATGATCTGCGCGTATTCCTTGCGCCGGTCGTCGGTGCCGGCGAGGGCGCCGTCGCCGGCGAGGATCTCGGAGAAGCCGATGATGGCGTTGAGCGGCGTGCGCAGCTCGTGGCTCACGGTGGCGAGGAAGCGGCCCTTGGAGGCGTCGGCGCGCTCGGCCTCGGCGCGAGCCTGCTCGATCTCCTCGGCGTGGCGCTTGTGGGCGGTCACGTCCCGGGTCACCGCGACGACGGCGTAGCCTTCGGGGTTGCCGTCGCCGGGGAGGTCGATCCGGTGGGCCCGGGTCTCGGCCCAGATCACCCGGCGGTCGTCGTCCTCGCCCCCGGGGGCGCCCACGTGGAGGCGGAACTGCACGGCCGCGGGGGCGGCACTGCAGGCGGCGTCGCTGATCGCCTTGAGGAAGGCGGGCCGGTCCGAGACGTGGACACGGCCGAGGAGGCCCCTGCCCTGCAGCGCGCCGGGCGCGACCCCGAGGAGCTTGGCCGCCGCCGGGCTCGCCTTGAGGACGTGGCCGTTGCGGTCGTGCCACGTGACGAGGTCGTCGATGGCGGCGAGGAGGGAGCGGTCGCTCGCCTCGCGGGCGCGCATCAGGGCCGCCCGGCCGACCTCCCGGCGCGAATGCTCCATCGCCAGCGCCGCCCCGTGGCCGATGGCGGTGATGGCGAAGACCGGCATGGCGAGCGCCTCCGGCCACAGATCGAGCGACGGGGCGAGGCCGGCGAAATCGACCGCGACGAGGCCGAGGGCGGCGGCGGCGGCGACCGCCGTTCCGGCGACCGCCGCCCGGCGCGAACCCGACAGGAGCGATTCGAGCGGCACCGCGACGAGCCACACCGCCACCGGCGAGGCGACGCCGCCGGTGGCGGCGGCGAGGCAGACCACGAACCCGGCGAGGGAGGCGGAGGAGATCGCGTGGGAGAGCCACAGCAGCCCCGTCCGGGACAGGACGAAGGCCGCCAGCACCGGCATGACGAGGCAGACGAGGGCGGCGTACTCGATCGGCGAGGGCACGCCGCGCAGGACGAGGTAGATCGGCAGGCAGGCGAGGGTCACCGCGCCGGCGAAGGTGCGCGTGATGATGAACCGCTCGTGCTTCGCCCGCTCCGTCGGATCGCCCTCGCAGGACGGGTGGACGAAGCCGGCGAGCCGGCGCTCGATCAAGGCTACGGTGTCGTCGATACGCAAAACTGGCCGCGACGGTGGTCCGTGCGCTCCTCGCCCCCGTTGCCTTCGACGGTGCCAGCCGCGGCTTAAGGAACGCTAAGCGGACGGGGTCCCGGATTTCCGGCCCGGGAGGCCGCGCCCCCCGCGCCGCGCACGATCTCTTGAGCGTGAGCGCCCGATCGTTGACGGCGGGCAACCATGATCGTCAGACTTCCGTTTACCGCGATCGACATTTCCGGCCCGCGGCCGCCCGCGTCCGGGAACCCGGAGGACGCCATGACCCGGATCGTCACCCCCTCCCTCGGCCGTCGCCGCTTCGTCCAGCAGGGCCTCGTCACGGCCGGCGCCCTGCTCCTGCCCGGCGGCCTCGGCGCGCAGGCGCGCCTGGTGGCGACCCCGCCGCAATCGGCCGGCCCGTTCTATCCGGTGAGCTTCCCGGAGGACATCGACAACGACCTCGTCGTGGTCCGCGGCGCCGCGGCCAGGGCCGAAGGGGTCGTGACCCACGTGGTCGGCCGGGTGCTCGACGTGAGCGGGGCGCCGATCCCCGGGGCGGTGGTCGAGATCTGGCAATGCGACGCCCGCGGGCGCTACCTGCATCCGGGGGATGCGGGCCGCGGCGCCCGGGACAGCGCGTTCCAGGGCTACGGGCGGGTGACCGCCGGGGCCGACGGGTCCTATCGCTTCCGCACCATCCGCCCGGTCCCCTATCCCGGCCGCACGCCCCACATCCACTTCGCCGTGACGGCGCCGCGCCGCGAGCTGATCACGCAGATGTACGTGGCCGGCGAGCCGCTCAACGAGCGCGACGGGCTCTACCGCAGCATCCGCGATCCGCGCCAGCGCGCGGCGGTGACCGTGCGGCTCGATCCGGCGCCCGGCTTCGAAGCGGGCGCCCTGGCCGGGGAGTTCGACCTCGTCCTGGCGTGAGTTAGGGATGCGTTGACCCTGTCGCGGGATGGCTGGGAAGGGTAAGCGCCGCCTCAACCGGTTCCGTCGCATGCGAATGGAAACGGAGGCCGCCGGATGCCACGAACCGCCGTCGCGCGCCACGGCTCGCGCCTCGCCCGGCCGCGCTTCGGCCTCGCGGCGGGCGCCGCCGCGATCGCCGCGGCCCTGGTCTGGTTCCTCGGATGGTCGGAGCCGCAGCCGGAGCGGCCGGCCCCGCTCGCCGGGGCGGCGGCGCCGCCGGCGCCCGCCTGGCAGCCAATTTCCGAGCCCGGGCGCTTCGTCCTGGTCCTGCCGGGGCTCGAGGCCCTGCTCCGCGACCAGGCAGCCCGCCGTCACACGGACGGAAGCCGGGAGGACACTCTCGCGGTCGGCGCGTTCGAGACCGGCGGGCCGCATCTGCGCCTCGCCGTGCGGACCGGCGCCCCGGCGCCGCCGAGCTTCTTCCTCGACCTCGCCCGGCAGGGGGCGTCCGCCGGGATCGCCGTGGTGCGCGTCGGCGCCCTCCGGCCCTTCGCGACCAGGCTCGGCCCGGGGGAGATCGCCGACGTGATTCTCGCCGGCGCGGCCGAGCGTCCCTGCCGGGCCTTCCGCATCGTCGCCGAGGGAATGCGCGTGGTCGGCTGGGCGTGCGACCTGCCCGAGGCGGCGCAGGCCTGCCTCGTCGACGGACTCGCCCTCGCGGACGAGCGGGGCGATCCCGATCGCGTCCGTTTCGCGGATGCGGACCGACGCGACCCGGCCTGCGCGCCGCCCCGCCCGGGGCGGCGCAGACCCTGACTATTGCGGCGCGAAGGGGTTGCGCCAGCCGCCGCGGCCGGTGGCCCGGGGCGGGTAGTGCTTCTCGAGGTAGTCGAGGATGAGCTCGCGCTCGGCGCCGGTGATCTCGGGCATGTTGTGCCGGCTCGTCATCAGGTCGAGGGTGTCGTGCCAGTGCTGGCGCGACAGCCCCTGCGAGGCGACGAGCCGGAAGGCGTGGCACGCGGTGCAGGCGTAGAAGGTCTCCTCGCGGCCGGGGCCCTCGGGCAGGTCCTCCGGGCTCTCCTCCGCCGGCGCGAATTGCGGCGTCTGCGCCAGCGGCGCGCCGGCGAGGGCGAGGACGAGGAGGCCGGGCGCGAGCCCGGCCTTCAGGATGGCGAGGAACCGCATGCTCAGCCGACGAGGACCGCGATGCGGTGCATCGGGTTCGCCCCGTATCCTTGCGGGTTCCAGTTCGGCGCCGCGTGCGGCTGGGCGCGGCCCTCGCTGTCGGTCGCCCGCACCCAGATCTCGTAATAGCCGTCGGAGGGCAGCTTCACCTCGCCGGTCCAGCGGGTCCAGTCGAACCGGTTGCGCGGCTTCTCGGCCTTGGCCTGCGTCCACGTGGAGCCGTAGTCGATGGACACGTCGACTCTGCTGATGCCGTAATCGCCGTCCCAGGCGGCGCCGCGCAGGGCGACCGCACGCGTTCCCGCCGGCAGCCTGGTGCCGTTCGCCGGATTGCTGATGATGCCCCGCACCGGCATCGATTCGAGGATCCTGAAGTTCTTCTCGTCGGCCTTGCCGCCCGGCACCATCGGGGTGATCGGCACCCGGTACGAGGTTCCGGTCATGCCCTGACCGTCGTGCTCCCGGTCGCGGATGGTGATGCGGGTGAGCCACTTGTGGGACAGGGAGCCGGGCCAGCCCGGGATCACGAGCCGGACGGGGCCGCCGTGGATGTTGGGCAGCGGCTCGCCGTTCATCGCCCAGACCACGAGGCTGTGCTCCTCCATCGCCTTGGGGATCGGCATACCGCGGGACAGGGATTCGCGGTTCGTGTCGCCGGAGAGGTGCGGGTCGGCGCCGTAATGGGCGGTGTACTTGGCGGTTCCCTTGAGGCCCGCGGCCTTGAGCACCTCGGCGAGCGGCGCACCGGTCCACTCGGCGCAGCCGGCGCCGCCGTTGGTCCACTGGTTGCCGCGCGCCTGGGGCTGGTAGAACGCCCGCCCGTTGCCGCCGCATTCGAGTACCATGCGGTAGGTGCGGGCCGGGAAGCGGCTCTTGATTTCGCCGAGCGTCAGTTCGAGCTTGTTGTCGACCTCCCCGTCGACCGTGACCTTCCAGGCGTCCGCATTGCCCGTCGGCTCCGGGATCTGGCCGTTGTTGCGGATGAAGAACTTGGCGATCGGCGTGGTGTCGTCGTCGAGGAGGTGCTCCGGGGTCTCCGCCACGAGCGGCCGGTCGCCGAGGACCACGAGGCCGGGATCCTTGCCGGGGAAGTTCAGCGGCTGCGGTCCCGCCGGCGCCGCGCCCGCCGGCGCCGCGCCCGCCGCGGGCGCACCCTGCGCGAGGGCCGCCGGGACGAGCCCGGCCGGCATGTTGCCCGAGAACGGGATCGCGCCGCCGACCGCGGCGCCCATCGCCGCGAGGCCGGCTCCGCCGAGGAAGCCGCGCCGGCTCGCGCCGACCTTGCGGCCGAACACGACCGCATCGGCCCTTTCCGGATCGGCCGCGTAGAGTTCGTCGATCGAGCGCTCGCGCTTGGTCATGGGCTTTCCTCCGGGTCGCGCCGGCTTCGCCGGTCGTCCTCCCATTGGATACGGAGATCGGACTGGGAGGCAAGGCGAAGCTTGACGGAACCTTCACGGTTGCGCGCGCTTTGTCTTGCGGCAGGCCGTCCGGCCTCCGAACCCGAAAGACTTCCCCATGCGTGTCGTCGCCGCGACCTTCGCCGCCCTCGCCGCCCTCGCCTTCGTGGCCCCCTCCGTCGCGGAGGCGCAGGCCCGGCGCAACGGGCAGCCCCTCGTCATCGAGATCCGCCCGCGCAGCTATTTCGACGCCGGCACGATCGTGCAGCCGGGCGAGCTCAACCAGGGCGCGAGTCCCTACGCCCAGACCCGCTCGTATCTGAACCTGCCGCCGTGGCACAACATGCGCGAGGCCTACGGCGCGGCCTCCCTGCCGGACCCGATCCACGGCACCTTCGTCGGCGCCGAGAGCCCGTTCCGCGGCGTCGATTTCGGCGGCGGCTGGGCCGTGCGCTGATCAGGCCCGGGCTTCAAGCTCGCGCAGGATCGCGTCGCCCATCTCGCCGGTGCCGACGGCGTTCTGGCCGGGCGCGGCGATGTCCTTGGTCCGCAGGCCCGAGGCGAGGGCGCGGGTGATCGCGCCTTCGAGCATGTCGGCCTCCTCCAGGAGCCCGAAGGAATAGCGCAGCGCCATGGCGAAGGACCCGATCATGGCGATCGGGTTCGCGAGCCCGCGCCCGGCGATGTCGGGCGCGGACCCGTGCACCGGCTCGTAGAGGGCCTTGCGGCCGCCCTTGTCCTCCGCCCCGAGCGACGCCGACGGCAGCATCCCGAGCGACCCGGTGAGCATCGCGGCCACGTCCGACAGGATGTCGCCGAACAGGTTGTCGCAGACGATCACGTCGTACTGCTTGGGCCAGCGCACGAGCTGCATGGCGCAGTTGTCGGCGAGCACGTGCTCGAGCTCGACGTCCTCGTACTCGTCCTGGTGGACGCGGGTGACGACCTCCTTCCACAGCACGCCCGTCTTCATGACGTTGTGCTTCTCGGCCGAGGAGACCTTGTTGCGGCGCTTGCGGGCGAGCTCGAAGGCGACCCGGGCGATGCGCTCGATCTCGCCGGTGGTGTAGAGCTGGGTGTCGACGCCGCGCTTCTGGCCGTCCTCGAGGGTCACGATCTCCTTCGGCTCGCCGAAATAGACGCCGCCGGTGAGCTCGCGCACGATGACGATGTCGAGGCCCTCGACCACCTCGCGCTTCAGCGAGGAGGCGTCGGCGAGGGCCGGATAGCAGATCGCCGGGCGCAGGTTGGCGAACAGGCCGAGCTCCTTGCGCAGGCGGAGCAGGCCGGCTTCGGGCCGGTGCTGGTAGGGGACGCCCGCCCATTTCGGCCCGCCGACGGCGCCGAACATGACCGCGTCGGCCTCGTGCGCCCGCTTCATCGCCGCCTCGGAGATGGCGGCCTTGTGGGCGTCGTAGGCGGCGCCCCCGACGAGGTCGGTCTCGGTCTCGAAGGCGACGCCGCGGCGGCGGAACCACTCGACCACCTTGGCGACCTCGCCCATCACCTCGGGACCGATGCCGTCCCCGGGCAGGAGCAGCAGTTTCTTCGCCATCGCGAGCCTCGCCTGTGGCCGGCGCGGCGCGCCGGATCGGCCGCGGTTTAGGGGCCCGCCCGAGGGGTTGCAAGCGCCGTCCGCCGCGGCGGAACCCTTGCGGAAGCTTCGTTCCTGGACGACATTCCCCGCGGCCCGCCCATGTCCCTCGCCTCCCGCCTGTCCCGCTTCGTCTCCGACTCCCTCGGCCTCGAGGAGGCCGACGACGGCCGCCTCGCGGTCGCGGCCCTGCTCGTCCACGTGGCCCGGGTCGACGGCCGCATCGTCGAGGCCGAGAAGGCGCGGGTCACCGAGCTGCTCGCCGCCCGCTACGGGCTCGACGCGGCCGACGCCGAGCGGCTCGCCGCCCGCGGCGGCGCCCTCTCCCGCGGGGCCCAGCTCGGCGACCTCGTCGAGGCGCTCGGCCGGGCCCCCCTTGAGGAGCGGCGCTGGCTGCTCGCGATGGCCTACAAGGTCGCCGCCACGGACGGGCGCGTGGAGGAGTTCGAGGAGGACCTGATCTGGCGGGCCGGGCGGCTCCTCGGCTTCGACGACGCCGCCGTGCGGGCGGTCCGCGCCGAGGCGATCCCGGAGGCCTCCGACCCGCGATGAAGCCCGTGCGCCGCCCGGTCCTGATCGTGCTCCACCAGGAGCACTCGACCCCCGGCCGGCTCGGGCGCCTCCTGCGGGAGCGCGGCTACCCCCTCGACATCCGCAGGCCTCGGTTCGGCGATCCACTCCCGTCGACCATGGACGAGCACGCGGGCGCGGCGATCTTCGGCGGGCCGATGAGCGCCAACGACGAGGAGCCGTTCCTGCGGGCCGAGATCGATTGGATCGCCGTGCCGCTGAAGGAGAAGCGGCCGTTCCTCGGCCTGTGTCTCGGGGCCCAGATGATGGCGAAGCTGATGGGCGCCCGGGTCTATCCCCATCCCGAGGGGCGGGCGGAGATCGGCTACTACCCCCTCGTGCCGACGCCCGACGGCGAGGCCCTCGCCGGCAGGCTCGGCGCGCCCTGGCCGTCGCACGTCTACCATTGGCACCGGGAGGGCTTCGACTGCCCCGAGGGCGCGCGCACGCTCGCCACCGGCGACGACTTCCCGACCCAGGCCATCGCGGTCGGCGACCACGCCTTCGGCTTCCAGTTCCACCCCGAGGTGACCCACGCGATGATGTGCCGCTGGACGGTGCGCGCGGCGGAGCGCCTGGCGCTTCCCGGCGCGCAGGACCGGGCGCGCCAGATCGAGGGGCGCTTCATCTACGACCCGCACGTCGCCCGCTGGATCGACGCCTTCCTCGACCACTGGTTGGGCGAGAAGGCGCCGCGCAGGCCGGTTCGGCGGCGCGCGAGCCCGCTCCGGCGGTAGCCGGAGCCCCGGCGGAACCCTCCGCTTCTCCCACGCATTCCACCCCCGCGGGGCGACGGGCCGCCGCGGCGGCCCACGCCCGCCGCGGCCCGCGCCCTTTCTCGTTTTCGCGTGGGACACGGGGCCAAGACCTTGCGGGACCTCTTCTGGTTCGCCACCGGCCTGCTCGCGGCGACGGCGGCGTTCCTGTTCCTCGAACCGCAGCTGCGCGACGCCGCCCGGACCGGGACGACCTTGGTCGAGACCCGGGCGCCGCAGATCCGCGACGCGCTGGAGGCGGGCCGGGCGCGGATCGCCGGCACGCCGGAGCCGGCTGCTCCGGCCGGCCCGCCGCCGCAGCCCCCGGTCGCGGTCGACCTCGCCCGCGTCGCCGCGGGCCGGGCCGAGGACGCCTTCGCCACGACCGGCCGCATCGTCGCCGCCGAGACCGTGACGCTCGCCGCCGAGGTGCGCGGACGGGTCGCCGAGATCGCGGTCACGGACGGGCAGCCGGTGAAGCGGGGCGACCTCGTCCTGCGCTTCGACACGACCGCGGAGGAGCTCGGGGTGCGCGGCGCCCAGGCGCGCCTCGACGAGGCGCGGCGCAACTTCGAGCGCCAGCAGCAGCTGGTGCGGCGCAACGTCGCCGCCGAGGTCACCCTCGAACAGGCGCGCTCCGCCCTCGAAATCGCGCAGGCCGAAGTGGCGGCGGCCGAGTTCCGTCTCGGCAACCGGGTCGTGACCGCGCCCTTCGACGGGCGCATCGACTTCGTCCGGGTGAGCCCCGGCGCCCTGCTCGAGCCCGGCGCCGCCATCGCCACGCTGGTCACCGAGGAGGTGCGGGTGCGGTTCGACCTGCCCGAGCGCATCGCGCTCCAGGTCGAGGCCGGGACCGAGGTGCGCCTGCACCTCGCCGACGACCAGGTCGCCCGCGGCACGGTCGCGGTGCTCTCGCCGATCGCCGATCCGCAGACCCAGAGCGTCACGATGGAAGCCCGCTTCGCCGAGGATGCCCGCCTGCGGCCGGGCTCCTTCGCCCGCGTCGACGTGGTGCTGGAGGAGCGCGAGGCGCTCTTCGTCCCGGAGACGGCCGTGCAGCGCCAGGGCCGCGCCGCCTGGATCTTCGCCGCCCGGGACGGCCGCGCGGTGCGGATTCCGGTCGAAACCGGCAGCCGCAGCGACGGCTGGATCGAGGTGCGGGCGGAGGACCTCAGGGCCGACGAGGCGGTGGTCGCGGCGGGGCTGCACGCGATCCGCGACGGGGCGCCGCTCGCGCCTCGCGGCGAGGCCGCGGTCCGGGTCGCCTCGACGCCATGAACCTCGCCGCGCTCGTCGTCCGCCGGCCCGTTGCCGCGGTGGTGCTGGGGCTCCTCGTCGCCGCCCTCGGCCTCGGCGCCATGTTCCGCCTGCCGGTACGCGAGTATCCGGCGATCGACCCGCCCATCGTTTCGGTGTCGGTCACGTATCCCGGCGCCTCCGCCGAGGTGGTCGAGCGCGACGTCACCCGGATCATCGAGGACGCCCTGTCGGGGATCGAGGCCATCGGGCAGATCCGCTCCACGAGCCGGGCCGGCCTGTCCCAGGTCAGCGTCGAGTTCGGCCTCGACCGCAACCTCGACGCCGCCGCCGCCGACGTGCGCGACAACGTCTCCGCGGTGGTGAACCGCCTGCCCGACGGGGTCGACCCGCCGGTGATCACGAAGGCCAGCGCCGACGCGCGGGCGATGATGTGGATCTCGCTCACGAGCGACGTGCTCGACCAGCGCGCCCTCACCGACATCGCGATCCGCACCCTCGTCGATCCCCTCTCGGTGGTGCCCGGCGTGGCGCAGGTGCAGATCGGCGGCGAGCGGCGCTACGCGGCGCGGATCTGGCTCGACCCGGTCCGCATGGCCGCCCGCGGGGTGACGGTCACGGACGTCGTCGACACCCTGCGCACGCAGAACATCGAGCTGCCGGCGGGCCGCATCGAGACCGGCCCGCGGGAGCTGTCGATCCGCGCCCTGACCCGGGTCGCCGGCCCGGAGGAGTTTTCCCACCTCGTGGTGCGGGCGGGGGAGGGCTACCAGGTCACGCTGGCCGACGTCGCCCGGATCGAGGTCGGCGCGCAGGAGGACCGCAGCGCGCTGTTCCGCGGCGGGCTGCCCGCCGTCGGCCTCGGCATCGTGCGCCAGTCGGGCGCCAACACCCTCACGGTCGCCGACGGGGTGCGGGCCGAGCTCGAGCGGCTGCGCCCGCTCCTGCCGCCGGAGGTCACCCCGGCGATCGCCTACGACGAGTCGCTCTTCATCCGCGGCTCGATCGACGAGGTGGTCAAGACGCTCGGCATCACCGCCCTCCTCGTCGTCGCGGTGATCTACCTCTTCCTCGGCTCCAAGCGGGCGACCCTCATCCCGGCGGCGACGATCCCGGTCTCGCTCGTCGCCACCTTCGCGGTCCTCTACGCGCTCGGCTACTCGATCAATACCCTCACGCTCCTCTCCCTGGTGCTCGCGGTCGGGCTCGTCGTCGACGACGCCATCGTGGTGCTGGAGAACATCACCCGCCACGCGGAGGAGCGCCGGGAGCCGCCGTTGCGGGCTGCCGTCGTCGGCGCCTCGGAGGTCGGGCTCGCGGTGGTCGCCACGACCGCGGTCCTCGTCGCGGTGCTGCTTCCGATCGCGGCGGTCGCCGGCAATATCGGCCGCCTCTTCGCCGAGTTCGCGACCACGCTCGCGGCCGCGGTGATCTTCTCGTCCTTCCTGGCGCTGACCCTCGGCACGGCCATCGCCTCCGGCGTGCTGCGCCCGCGCCGCCCCGGCGACCGCAACCCGCTGCTCCTGTTCTCCCGCGGGGTCGACTGGGTCGGGCGCGGCTACGGCCGGCTCGTGCGTCCGCTCGTGGCCCGGCCGTGGATCGTCGCCCTCGTGGCGCTCCTCCTCGGCTCGACGAGCTGGTGGTTCTTCCAGAACCTGCCCCGGGAGCTCGCCCCGACCGAGGATCGGGGCGTGATCATCGTCCCCGTCACCGCGCCCGAAGGGGCGAGCCTCGCCGAGACGCAGAAGGTGGTGGCGGAGGTCGAGGCGGTGCTCGCGCCCTACCGGGGCCCGAACGGGCCGATCGTCGACGTGCTGTCGATCGTCGGCGCCGGCCGGGCAGGGCCGCCCCGGGTGACCAACGCCTTCGTCATCGCCCGCCTCGCCGACTGGGCCGAGCGGGACGTCACCCAGATGGCGCTCGTGCGCGAGCTGACGCCGCGCATCATGGCGATTCCGGGCGGGCGCGCCATCGCCATCAACCCGCCGAGCCTCGCCGGGACCGGCTTCGGCAAGCCGATCCAGTTCGTCGTCGCCGGGCCCGACTATCCGACCGCCTTCGGCTGGGCGCAGGAGGTGCTGGAACGGGCCCGCCGCCTCGGCACCATGGTGGCGCTCGAGCTCGAGTACAACGAGGAGAGCCCGCAGGTCGGGCTCACGGTCGACCGGCGCCTCGCCGCCCAGCTCGGGGTGCCGCTCGACCGGATCGGCCAGACCCTGCAGGTGTTCTTCGCCGGGCAGGAGGTGACCGAATACCAGGAGCGCGGCGAGACCTACCGCGTCGTGGTCCAGGGGGAGCCCGGCGCCCGCGCCGCCATCGGCGACATCGGCCGGCTGATGGTGCGCTCGACGGGCGGCGAACTCGTCCCGCTCGCCGGCATCGTCGCCACGCAGGAGACCGGCACCGCCCGCGAGTACCGGCGCATCGACCGCATGCCCTCGATGGTGATCTCCGCCGTGCCGGCGCCCGGCACCGACATCGCGACCGCGCTCGCCCAGCTGCGCGACCTCACGGTCGAGGTGTCGGGCGGACGGGCCGCCGTCAACTACCTCGACCTGTCCCGCGAATTCGTGCGGGCGAGCGGGGCGCAGGCGGCGGTGTTCGGCCTCGCCATGGTCATCGTGCTCCTGGTCCTCGCGGCCCTGTTCGAGAGCTTCGCCTATCCGTTCGTGGTGTTCCTCGGCGTGCCGCTGGCGGTCGCCGGCGCGCTCGGGGCGCTGTGGGGGGTCGGGGGCAGCTTCAACACCTTCACCCAGATCGGGCTTCTGCTGGTGATCGGGCTGTTCGCCAAGAACGCCATCCTCATCATCGACTTCGCCAACGAGCGCCGGCGCGAGGGCATGGCGGTGGCCCCGGCCGCGATCGAGGCGGCGCGCACCCGCTTCCGGCCGATCCTCATGACCTCGGTCGCGACCATCGCCGGGGTGGTGCCGCTGATGCTGGCGACGGGACCCGGCGCCGAGGCGCGGTCTGTGCTCGGCATCACCGTCGCCGCCGGCGTCCTCGGCGGGACGCTCGTGACGCTCTTCATGGTGCCGGGCTTCTACGCCCTCCTCGCCGGCCTCGCCCGCACCCCGGGCGACCGCGACCGCCGCCTCGCCGAGGAGGAGCGCCGCGCCGCGCCGGCCCGCCGGCGCCGCCGCGTGCAGGCTGGTCGCGCCGCTCCCGCCGCCGAGCGGCCGAGCCGGAAGCGGGAGCCGCGGTAGACCGGGAGCCGAGCCGCTCTTGCGGCCACGCTCGGATTGATGTCCATACGTCGCCCGCCGCGCACGATTCGCGCGGATCGACCAAAGCCCCTTCGCGGCGGGGCCGCGCGAGCCCACTCATGCGAGCGACCATGCGAGACGAGGCTCCGGACGCGGAGGCCGTGATCACGATCGAGGGTCTCGAGAAGACCTACGCGTCGGGATTCCAGGCGCTCAAGGCGGTCGACCTCGCCATCCGGCGCGGCGAGATCTTCGCGCTGCTCGGCCCCAACGGCGCCGGCAAGACGACCCTGATCAGCATCGTCTGCGGCATCGTCACCCCGAGCGCCGGGCGGGTCCGGGTCGCGGGGCACGACATCGTCGGGGGATACCGGACCGCCCGCGCCCTGATCGGCCTCGTGCCGCAGGAGCTCACCACCGACGCCTTCGAGAGCGTCTGGAACACCGTGACCTTCAGCCGGGGCCTGTTCGGCAAGCCCGACGACCCGGCCCTGATCGAGCGGATCCTCCGCGACCTGTCCCTGTGGGACAAGCGCGACGCCCGCATCATGACGCTGTCGGGCGGCATGAAACGCCGGGTCCTGATCGCCAAGGCGCTCGCCCACGAGCCGGCGATCCTGTTCCTCGACGAGCCGACCGCCGGCGTCGACGTGGAGCTGCGCCAGGACATGTGGCGCCTGGTGCGGCGGCTGCGCGACACCGGCGTCACCATCATCCTCACCACCCACTACATCGAGGAGGCGGAGGAGATGGCCGACCGGGTCGGCGTGATCAGCCGCGGGGAGATCATTCTGGTCGAGGAGAAGGCCGAGCTGATGCGCAAGCTCGGGCGCAAGCAGCTCACGCTCCACCTGCACCATCCGATCGGGTCCGTGCCGGCGCAGCTCGCCGCCTACGATCTCGAGCTCGGCGCGGAAGGGACCGAGCTCACCTACACCTACGACACCCAGGCCGAGCGGACGGGCATCACCGCCCTCCTGCACGATCTGCGCGAGGCGGGCGTGCGCTTCCGCGACCTCCAGACCCGGCAGAGCTCGCTCGAGGAGATCTTCGTCGGCCTCGTGAAGGAGCGGGCATGAACTGGTACGGCGTGCGCGCCATCTACACGTTCGAGATGGCCCGCTGGCGGCGCACGCTCGTGCAGAGCGTGGTCTCCCCGGTGATCTCGACCTCCCTCTATTTCGTGGTCTTCGGGGCGGCGATCGGCTCGGCCATCACGGCCATCGACGGGGTGCCCTACGGCGCCTTCATCGTGCCGGGGCTCCTGATGCTGTCGCTGCTGACGCAGAGCATCGCCAACGCCTCGTTCGGCATCTACTTCCCGCGCTTCACCGGCACGATCTACGAGATCCTGTCGGCCCCGATCTCCCCCCTCGAGATCATGCTGGGCTATGTCGGCGCCGCCGCCACCAAGGCGGTCGTCCTCGGCCTGATCATCCTGGCGACGGCCGCCCTGTTCGTGCCGCTGCGGATCGACCACCCCTTCGCGATGGCCCTGTTCCTGGTGCTCACGGCGCTCACCTTCAGCCTGTTCGGCTTCGTGATCGGCATCTGGGCGGACGGCTTCGAGCGGCTGCAGCTCATCCCGCTCCTGATCGTGACGCCCCTCGCCTTCCTCGGCGGCACCTTCTACTCGATCGACATGCTGCCGCCGTTCTGGCGCACGGTGAGCCTGCTCAACCCGGTGGTCTACCTGGTGAGCGGCTTCCGCTGGAGCTTCTACGGGCAGGCCGACGTGAGCGTCGCCGCGAGCTTCGGAATGACGCTGATGTTCCTCGCCGCCTGCATCGCGGCGGTGACCTGGATCTTCCGCACCGGCTACCGGCTCAAGGCCTGAGGGCTCAGGCGGGCGTGCACGGTCGCCATGGCGAGGATCAGCATGGCGAAGACCTGATGGGCGAGCCCGGCCCACAGGGGCACGACGAGGACGAGCGTGACGATGCCGAGCGCCATTTGCGCGAGGCACGCGGCCGCGAGCCCGGTCGCCCGGCGCGCGACGGCCGAGCCCGGCGCCGCGGCGCGGGCCGAAACGGCGTGCCAGAGGGCGAAGCCCACGACCGCATAGGCGACGAGCCGGTGGTTGAACTGGACCAGCGCGTGGTTGTCGACGAAGTTCTCGACGAACGGCGTCGTCGCGAACAGGAGCGCGGCCGGCGGCACGAGGCGCCCGTCCATGAGCGGCCAGGTGTTGTAGATGAGCCCGGCCTTGGAGCCCGCGACGAGGCCGCCGAGCGCGATCTGCACGAAGACGAGACCGAGGAGGACGAACGCGCCCCGGCGCAGCCCCTCCCCGGCCCGCTCCGCCGGGACCGGCACGCGCATCCCCGCCGCGATCCAGACCAGCGCCGCGAGGATGACGGAGGCGAGGGTCAGGTGCAGGGTCAGCTTGATCGGCGCGACGGCGGTCATGCCGGGCTCGAGCCCGGAGGCGACCATGATCCAGCCGACGGCGCCCTGCATGCCCCCGAGCGCGCCGATGCCGAGAAGGGCGAGGGCGAGGCGCCCGCGCACGAGTCCCTTGGCCCAGAACCACAGGAAGGGGACGAAGAAGGCGAGCCCAAGGAAGCGGCCGAGCTGGCGGTGGCCCCATTCCCACCAGTAGATCGTCTTGAACTCGGACAGGCTCATGCCCCGGTTGACGAGCTGGTATTGCGGGATCTGCCTGTAGCGCTCGAACTCTGCGAGCCAGGCCGCCTCGGACAGGGGCGGCACCGCCCCGGTGACCGGGCGCCATTCGGTGATCGACAGGCCGGAGCCGGTGAGCCGGGTCGCGCCGCCGACCGCGACCATCAGGATCACCAGGGCGGCCAGGAGGTGGAGCCAGGCGCGCACCGGATGCGCCTGCGCGCCGAGGGGGAAGGCGGTCGCTGCGGTCATGGGAACCGTTCTGGGGCGCGACATCGCTGCCGCTTGCCGCGGCGCGGAAATAGAGGTTGAAGCGCGCGTCCACAACGACCGCCGTTGCCGCACCATGCGCCGCCGCACCCGCAAGCTCATCGGCGCCGTCGCGATGCCTCTCTTCGTGATGGCCTACGCCCTGATCGCCATGGCGCTCGCCGAGAGCCGCATCATGGAGGCGCCGAAGCTCGTCCAGACCGTGTGGTACGCGGTGCTGGGGCTCGTCTGGGTGCTGCCCATGCTGCCGCTGATCCGGTGGATGCAGCGGCCCGACCCCGAGGACGCCTGAGCGTCCGCCTCACAACCGCCGCGGTCCTCCCGTCCTAGGCGGCGCGTCCGCGCGAACCCGCCCGAGGATCCATGAAGCGTCTCGCCCTCCTGCTCGTCCTCCTGCCGGCCACGGCCCTCGCCCAGGACGCGAGACCCCGCTCGATCGCCGATTGCGAGAAGATCAAGGCCGATCTCGCCTACAACAACTGTCTCGCCTCGTTCGGACCGAAGGTCGGCGAGCGGGCCGCCCGGGTGGCGGCGCCGGGCGACGAGGACGGGCCGGCGGTACGCCGCTCCCGCCGCGGCAGCCGGGCGGTGCGCACCCGCGGCGGCCGCCAGCGCGCCGCCTTCGAGATCCGCAGCGGACGGGTCCAGGCCGCCCCCGTGCGGACCAACCGCGCCAAGCGTTCGAAGCGTCGGCGCTAGGCCGCGTTCACCCGGCGGCCGCGGTTCCAGGCGAGGAACGGCACGCCCGACAGGAGCGAGCGCAGGGCGGCTCGGGTCTGGTAGAGCCCGTTGACCGAGATTCGCGGAAGGGCGTGCAGGTGCCCGCGGTGTTCGGGGAAGAGGTGGCCCGGCCGGGTCGTCACCGCCGTCGCGTAGCCCGCCGCCCGGGCGAGGGCGAACTCGCGGGGACCGGCGGAGCCGGGATCGCCGACCGGATAGGAGAAGTGGCGCACGGGCCGGCCGATCTCGGACGCGATCCGCGCCCCGCTTTCCGCGATCTCCCGGGCCGCCGCCGCTTCGTCGAGCTTCGCCAGCATCGGGTGCGTGAGGGTGTGGGCGCCGAGGGTGACGCCGGGCTCCCGGGACAGCGCGCGCAGCTCGTCCCAGCTCAGGCACAGCGCGCGCACCAGGGCGGCGCGGTCGATTCCGGCTTCGTCGGCGAGGCGGGCGATCTCGGCGCGCAGCCGGGCTTCGGGACCGGCGCGAAGGCGCCAATAGATCGCCTCGAAGG
>DATLFZ010000221.1:0-3159 GCA_035540795.1 Beijerinckiaceae bacterium
CGGCAGGGTGCTTACGAGGGGCGACGACATCGTCGCCGAGTTTGCTCCGCACGATGAACTGCATCAGCGATCCCCTTCTCGGTTGTGGAGTCGCCGCGGTTGCCCCGACCCCGCCCGAACTCCGCAACCGAGAAGGGGATCGCTGATGCAGTTCATCGTGCGGAGCAAACTCGGCGACGATGTCGTCGCCCCTCGTAAGCACCCTGCCGCGGAAAGTGCGGTGCGGGACGCGATCCACCGCTTCGCCTGCGGCCAGGACGACGTGACCGTCACGACCCCGGACGCACAGGTCTATCGCTATCACCAGTTCCCGACGATGATGCAGAAGTACGGGACGGTCCGCCAGGACGGCTGATGGCGGGGATGGATGACCGCTGCCCCGGAACAATCCCCGGCAGGCCCTCGTTCACTCCGCTGCTCGGGGAGACCGGCCATCCCGCTCTACTTCTTCCATCTGCGATGCCATGGCAGAGCCGTCGAGGATTCGACGGGCGCATCACTGCGGGACCCTGATCAGGCCTGGGAGGCTGCGCGGGCAATCGCGCGCGATCTCATGGAGGGCAAGGCCGAAGCCCGGGCGGAGCTGCTCTCGTGCCACTTCGAAGTGACCGACGGCACGGGCGAGATCGTGTTCGAGTTTCCGTTCACCGAAGCGGTCAAACCGACCGGCGAGCCGCATTGAGCACGGGCCGCACTCACGACCGCATCACCACCGCCTTATCCTCTCCTGGGCACCATCCGCCCCGCGGGGCCCCCTCTCGTGAGCTTCGTGGCGAGCGCCGGCGCCGGGCGGTCCCGGACCTTCCGCATTGTCCGGATTCGGGCGGGCGTTCCTTAAGGCGGGCCGGGTTTGCTCCCGCCCGTCCGAGGACGAACCATGTCAGAGAAGCTCATGAGGCTCGCGTCGGGGCTCGAGCCCGAGACCCGCACCGAACTGCTCCACGCCGTCACCGACCTCTATCTCGGCCGCGACGGCCGCACGGAGGGGGCGCAGGACGCCTATGCGGGGATCGCGGCCGCGTGCCTGACGCGGATGAAGGCG
Source organism: Beijerinckiaceae bacterium (assembly GCA_035540795.1). Taxonomy (GTDB): domain Bacteria; phylum Pseudomonadota; class Alphaproteobacteria; order Rhizobiales; family Beijerinckiaceae; genus JAJKJG01. The sequence goes on from DATLFZ010000221.1 coordinate 1,043, forward strand.
GACGACCGGGCCGCCTACGCGGAGCGGGTCGCGCCCGAGGCCGCCCTGCCCCGGGTCGTCGCCCGCACGCTTGCGCAGGACGCGGAGGCGGCCGTGGCGACCCCGGTGCTGCGCCGCTCGCCGGCGCTGAAGGCGGAGGACCTCGCCGCCGCGGCTTTGTCCGGGTCGCAGGACCGGCTGCGGGCCATCGCCGGCCGGGAGCGGGTGCCGGAGAGCGTCACCGAGATCCTGGTCTCGCGCGGCGGCGAGCCGGTCCTCGCCGCGGTGGCGGCGAACGCCGGCGCCCAGCTGTCGGAGGCCTCCCTCGCGGTCCTCGCCGAGCGCACCCGGCTCCATCTCGACGTGGTGCGCATCCTCGCCCGCCGCTTCGGCACGGAGTGGGTCGCCCGCCTCGCGCGGAAGCGCCGGATCGGCCTCGACAGCCTGATGGCGGAGGTCCGCCGCGACCGGGCCGCTCTCGGCGCGGCGGTCGAGCAGCTCGCCGTCGACGGACGCGCCCTCGACGTCGCCGAGATCCTCGCGGCGGTCGGCGGCGAGGGCAAGGCCGCGGTGCTGCAGCAGCTTCTCGCCGACGACGGGACCGCGATCGCGGCCCTGTGCCGGCGCCTCGGCGTGCGCCCGGCGGAGTTCGAGAGCCTGGTGCGCCTGCGCGCCGCCCGCCGGGGTCTTGCGGCCGCCAAGGTGGCGCAGGAGATCGCCGCCTACGAGGACGCGCCTCCCCGCCCCGCCGCCGCGGCGGTGGTCCGCGGGGGTGTCAGTGGCGGTCGCGGGGGGCGCCCGGGCGCGGGCGGTAGCGGGGGAGCGACCAGCCCCGGCGCAGGGCCGCCGCCCGGACCATGAAGCCGACCGCGAATCCCGCCCCGAGGCCGATCTCCCGGGGAGCGCCCAGCGCGGCGAGCACGACGAAGGTCGCCGCGCCCGCGAGCGCCGCGGAGGCGTAGATCTCGCGGCTGAGGATCACCGGGATCTCGCCCCCGAGGAGGTCGCGGATGATCCCGCCGAAGGTCGCGGTCACCACCCCCATGGCGACCGCCACGAGGCCGGTGGCGCCGGCGAGCGCCGCCTTCTCGGCCCCGGCCACGGCGAAGAGCGCGAGGCCGACCGCGTCGAGCCACAGCACCGCCCGGTAGCGGGATTGGGGGACGTGCGCGGTGAAGAACACCAGCGCCGAGACCAGCACGCAGGTGACGAGATAGGCCGGCTGGTGCACCCAGAAGACCGGGGTTCCGAGGAGCACGTCGCGCAGCGTCCCCCCGCCGATGCCGGTCGCCGTCCCGAGAAGGGCGAAGCCGACGATGTCCATCTCCTTGCGCGAGGCGACGAGCGCCCCGGTGACGGCGAAGGCGACGACGCCGAGCCAGTCGAGCGCCAGGGTGACGGTCTCGAACATCGGTTCCTCCGCGGGCCTGTCCGAGCGGCTCTACATCAGGCCGGCCGCGGGCGCACGGCGACGACCCTTTCGGCGTGCGCCGGCGGGGCGCTTCTGGTACCCTGCGGCCCGCGACGGGCGTCCGGACGACGGAGGCGGGCCGTGGCGAAGGACAGCGCAGCCGCGGCCGATCCCGGCGCCGATCGCGACGTGCGGGGGCAGCTCGAGCGCCTGCTCGCGGAGCGGTCGCAGGAACTCGGCGAGGCCCTGCGGCAGCAGGCGGCGACCGCCGACGTGCTGAGGGCGCTGAGCCGCCCACGCTTCGACCTGAAAGCCGTGCTGAGCGTGCTCGTGGAGACGGCGGCGCGCCTGTGCGACGCGGACCAGTCGCTGGTGTTCCGTTTCGACGGCAGCCGCTTCCACCTCGCCGCCGATCACGGCTATGCGGAGGATCTGCGGCGCTTCCTCGAAGCGCATCCCCTCGCCATCGGGCGCGGCACCACGATGGGCCGCATCGCCCTCGAGCGGACGACGATCCACATCGCCGACGTCCTCGCCGACCCGGACTACACCTTCCTCGAAGGGCAGAAGCGCGGCGGTTGGCGGGCCGTGCTCGGCGTCCCGCTGATCCGCGACGGCCGGCTGATCGGCGGCTTCTCCCTCAACCGGACCGAGCCGCGGCCGTTCACCGAGCGGCAGATCGCGCTCGTCACCACTTTCGCCGACCAGGCGGTGATCGCCCTCGAGA